>VXRD01000130.1 GCA_009838845.1 Gemmatimonadota bacterium
CTATTATATATATGCGTAGTTTATCTCGTTCTTGGGGTGTTAACTTGTGTAGTCCCATTTCTGCTTGTTCAGCCTTGGACAAAATCCTATCCAAGGTAATTTCTGGAAGTTTTTCTTCAGATGTTGCATGCAATCTGCACACTACACACAAGACAAATAGCGCAATTGCTGTAATGGTTCTATGAGTCATTTCACATCCCTCGGGTTCTTCTTTCCTCTTCCATACCTTTTTTTATTTTCCTCTTTTCATCGGATAACATTTTCTTTGCCTTTTCTCCCGCCTTTTCAAGTTGTCTGATGCAATTCTTGACATACTCATCAATCTCACTATCTCCCATGAGTTCATAGCTTTCCCCCGAAGCATACAGAACAATTACGGCCTGAGCCATGTACGCGGAATATTCTTCTTCATTCCAGGGATTTTTCAAGCGGCAGTTTATTATCATTGCTCACTTTTCATCTATTATAGAGAACTTCGCATTGTAAGTTTGTTCGCCTGCCCAAGATGCGATAAAGTATATCAAAAATCCAGTTTGACCAAGGCCTGAGGCAATAAGTAGTGGCTTATTTATACCGAATGGCAACAGCCTTCATTGTGATTTTGTTACCACCAGGAATAAGAAGAGGACTGCCGTCGATATTTTGAATATATTTATCAGGAACATACTGGCTGTCAGTGGTGAGAGGAATGATGGCATGCGCTCCAATTTTCTGGGCTTTCACTTGCATTTCTTTTAAGACTTGGGACTGGTTGTTGAAAACGGTGCCGTTGCCCTCGATAATCGCTATTATCTCATAGGTCCGATCTGGTTCTTTGAACAAGATTGTTATATTATCGGTAGGAGGGTAAGTCCGGGATGAATTTATCATCACCGCACTTGTGCCAACACATCCCGAGGCGGCTAATATAAACAAGACGGACAGTAAAATCTGTTTCATTAAGGTTTTTCCTTTAAGTGGCGCCGAGAATACGCCTCTATAAGAGTTTTTTGATCAACGTATTGGCGTAATTCAAATGCTTCAAGAGATAAAGCATGCATTCCAGTATTCGGTATAATTGTCAGCGTAACGCGCTTATCCATTCCCGATCTTTTTGCACTAATTTCAGTCCTGTCTCGATAATCCTCAACTTTCACGTCAGTAAATTTTTCGTAAGGCATTTTAGGTTTCTCCTTTTCTAACGCGGACTCGTAAAAGGCTCTGAGGAAGCATAATCTCTCGTCTTGTAATGTGATTTTTTCTTTATCCTCCTCACTTTGCCGCTCTCAACCACACCTATTAGCTCTCATTCGGGATACCAGAGTTCAGAGAGTGAGATTTCTAATCCTGGGAATAATTTCGGTTTAAATACATCGGATTCGGACAGGGTCGCTTGAAGAACAGGCTCGTCGCCTGTCAGGTCAAAGGCCTCTAACGTTTTTTGATCTGCATCAATAATCCAGTATTCCTTCACGCCAAATTCGGCATATATTTTCATTTTATCGACCCGGTCCCGTTGGATACTTGAAGCAGACAAAATTTCGACCATCAAATCGGGTGCGCCGAGAATATTGGTTTCAGTGATAATATTCAGGCGATCTTTGGCTACGAACAGGATATCGGGTTGAACGACGTTTTCAGCCTCTGTCTGTCCTCCCAGAATAACATCTATTGGCGAACTAAAAACCCGTCCGAGGTCGTTCTGTTTTACAAATATACGCACCAAACTCGTCAATTCATCGCAAGCCCATTGATGTCTCGGTACCGGTGCTGGAGCCACTGCTAATTCTCCTCTCAAAATTTCAAATCCAAAATTGTCTGGCGGAGTGAGATGGAGATAATCTTCATAAGTCCATCGCTCTTTTTGGGGAATTACAATGTCTGTTGCCATGACACACCTCGCTGAAATAATACCAGGGGAGAGGGGCGTTTTACGAAATCATCGGTATTTCACCGGGGATTCCGATGGGGGTTTCTTCTAAAATTTCTCGCTCGCTCGATAAAACATTGTATAGATTATCCCGCTCGACGGGATCGCGTCCGGATTCTATAACGCGCTCGACCAGTTGCTTGCGCGTGAGTACCTGCCGCGTCTCTGAATATGACCGACGCGTAATTTCGTATTCCTGTATTGTGCCGTCGATATCGTCTGCACCGTACCACAAAGCCACCTGTGAAATTTCGATGGTATTCATAATCCAGAATGTTTTGATGTGTAAGAAATTGTCCAGCATCAATCGCCCCACGGCAATTTCTCTTAAATCCGCGATACCTGTCGGGCCGGGTAAATGCTCTAATTCTGTGCGTTCGGGATGAAATGACAGGGGGATATACGTCAAAAAACCGCCGGTCTCGTCCTGTAATTCGCGCAATCGCACGAGATGATCGATGCGTTCTTGCGGGTTTTCAATATGCCCATATAGCATCGTCGCATTGGTAGGCAGGCCGACTTCATGCGCCGTGCGCGCTACATCGAGCCATTCTTCGGAATCCGCTTTGGTCCAGAATAAATCTTCCTGTACGCGATCGCTAAATACTTCTGCACCCCCGCCGGGAATGGACGATACGCCGGCTGCTTTTAATTCGGTCATGACATCTTTCAATGGCTTTTTTGCAATACGCGCAATCTGCACCCATTCAATTGCGGTAAATGCTTTTACCGCCACATCGGGACGCACGTCTTTGACCGCGCGCACGATATCGAGATAGTACGAATAGGGGAGTTTGGGATTGATGCCCGCGACCATGTGAATTTCAGAAATGGGCAGGTCGATGTATTCCAATACGCGTTTTTGTATATCTTCGGGCGATAATACATAGCCCCGCTCGTCTTTTGGCTTTACATAAAAGGAGCAAAACCGGCACAGCTTGTTGCAGACGTTGGTATAGTTGATGTGCTGATTCCGCACGTACCATGCCACATTGCCACACAGGCGTTCGCGCGAGATATTGGCCAAATATCCCACGGCATTGAGGTCGGGCGTCTCGTAAAGCCGCATGCCATCTTCGGCAGAAAGTCGTTGCCCCAGGTTCACTTTTTCTTCGATGTCTCGGAGATCGTCGGGAATTATCGGTTTCACGCTATGCTCCTTATACTGTTTTACGGTTTTGCAGCCAGCATTTCGCGGGCGTGTTGCATGGTCAGTTCTGAAATCTCTTCGCCGCCCATCATCAAAGCGAGTTCGCCAGCACGCGCCTCTTCATCCAACGAGATCACCCGGGTTACTGCACGCTGATCAACTACTTCTTTTCTGACTGAAAAATGGCGATCAGCCATTTTGGCAATTTGTGGCAAATGCGTAATTGAAATGGTTTGATACGTTTCTGACAGGTCGCGCAATTTCTTGCCCACAACCTCTGCAATGCGCCCGGAAATTCCGATGTCGATTTCATCAAAAATTAACACCTGCACCGAATCGGTATGCGCCAGCACGGTTTTCATCGCCAGCATAATACGCGAGATTTCACCGCCCGACGCCACTTTTGCCAGCGGGCGAATGGCTTCGCCAGGGTTGGCCGAAATAAAAAATTCGCCGCGCTCTATGCCCCGTGGTCCCGCTTCAAATCGCTGCCCGTCGCATTCAATCAGGCCTTCGGGGTCTGGACGCCGATTCAATTGTACGTCAAACTGCACATCGGGCATGCCCAGTTCGCGCAATGCGCGGCATATCGCTTTTGACAATTTGCCAGCGGCTTTGTGTCTTCCTTTTGACAATTTCTCACAACAATGTGCGAATGTCTGTATTGCATCGTCAATTTTAATCTGAATTTTTTTTATAGATGCTTCGAGTTCATCGGTCAGTTCCAATTCTTTTTGGGCTTTTTTTTCATAGGACAGCACACTTTCCAGGTCGCCGCTATATTTTTTTTTCAGTGCGTTCAGCGTTTCTAATCGCTCTGTTACTTCTGATAGGCGTTGGGGATTGTGTTCTACGCGATTGGCGTAATCGCCAAAGGCACGAGCTAGTTCCTCTGCACCGTACCTCAGACCATTGAGTTCTTCAGCTATCGGCTCCAAACTGCTGTCCATTTGCGCGGCCTCATTCAGGAGGTGCGCGCCTTCGCCGAGTTGGTCGGCCACGGATTTTTCACTTTCATAAAGCACCTGTTCAATCTGATAGGCGATCTCGAGTAGCCGTTCTGCATGTAAAAGTACGGACTGTTCGCGTTGCAGGCGTTCGTCTTCGCCAGGCTCTGGTTTTGCCGCATGGATTTCTTTGATCTGAAAGTCCAGTAGTTCACGCCTTTCTCGCTGGCGCTGGGCAACAGCCGTTTTTTCAATCAGCCGATTTTGCAATCGCACTACCTGGTGATGTGATTGTTCGACCTGTGCGCGTGCGGCGTGCAAGCCGCCAAAGCCGTCCAAAAAGTCCAGATGCTGATCGGTATTCAGAAGCGATTGATGGTCGTGTTGGCCGTGCAAATCGACCAGCGCGCGGCCCAATTCTCGAAGTGTACGCACGGGAATAGACAGGCCATTGGCGTAGCACCGACTGCGCCCTTCTAATAGTACATCTCGCCGCAAAATCAACTCGCCATCCTCTGTCTCTATACCCATGGCGTTCAGGAGTTTGAGAGCCGGATGTTGAAGATAGAGTTCAAAAATGGCTTCTACCGTACATTTTTTTTCGCCTGTGCGGATTACATCAGGGCTTGCTCGCATACCCAGTATCAGCCCCAATGCCCCGACCAGGATGGACTTTCCGGCACCGGTTTCGCCCGTAATGATATTTAACCCTTTACCAAATGAGACTTCCATGTCGTCGATCAGGGCGTAATTTATCACATGCAATTGACACAACAAGGCACAACTCCTTCACTCGTCTCGCCGATCCAGGCTCCAGTCCAATTTGCGCTGCAACAGATCGTAAAAAGTCAACCCCTGCATATTGATAAAGCGCACGGGTTCGGAGGCCCGTTGTACTGTAACGGGTTCTTCAGGGGAAAGCGAACATACTGTGCGTCCATCTGTGGATAACATGATTTCATCGGACTGATCAGCTATCACCTTAACCGTTACCGATTGACCGCCCGGCATCACCATTGGGCGCAGTGATAGCGAATGCGGGCATATAGGCGTGGCGACGAGCACAGATAAATTTGGATGTACTATTGGGCCGCCAGAAGACAGACTGTAACCCGTGGATCCCGTCGGCGTTGCCAGAATTAATCCATTGCCGTAAAAGGAGCTTACGGACCGACCTTCAACCAGCATTACGACCTGTACCAGACGCGCTTTGACACTGCGTTCAATTACGACCTCATTGAGCGCAAACGCTTTTTGTGTGCGGGTTTGTGCGTGTAGTGCGATCCGCTCTTCAACGGTATAATCGCCACATAACAACCGATCCAGACCATCGTCCAATTCGCGGGGTTCTGCGCCCGACAAAAATCCCAATCGCCCCAGGTTTACGCCTAAAATCGGCGTGCTGTGCGGATAAACCACATCGGCTGCGCGCAACAAGGTCCCATCGCCACCCATCGCTACAATGATGTCAGTGCGTGTGGGCAACTCATTGACCGGACAAAACCATTTGGAATCAGATGTGCAAATTTGCCGCAAGTTATCGGCGATCAGTACCCCAATGCCTCTTTGATGGATGCGCTGGGCCAATTGATCGACCGCAACGCCCATGCCCGGTTGGGTCGGGTTCGAAAACAAACCGATGGACTTCATTCGTCTGCAAACCCTTCGCCGTTGGAATCGATGGATACCAATTCAATTTCACCATCGCTATCGCGTATCAGCACTTCAACCTGTTGCCGCGCATCTTCTAATAAACTGCGGCATTGATTGGATGCTTTTAGACCTTCTTCAAACACTTTTAGTGCCTCTGACAAGGGCAGTGCACCTTCTTCTAAACGATCCACAGCCGTCTCCAATTGTTTCAAAGCTGTTTCAAATGTGGGTTCTTCTATGTTTTTTTTTGCCATTGACTTTACCTTTTTATTTTTTCTACCCGACAGGTCGCCTCGCCTTTTGCAAACCGAATGTGTAGATGTTCACGGGGTGTCAAAATCCCGGCATCAGATACGACCGAACCATCTTCGCGTTGTACGAGGCCAAATCCCCGCGCGAGTACTGATAGGGGGCTGAGCGATCCCAGTTTGCCGGTCATGCGGTGATAGTCGGCTAATCGACTTTCAAATAGTCGCCTTATAAGCGCGTATAACTCGCGGTGTAATTCATCGACGTGTTGCGCGTTTTGAAAGATCAAATCGGACAACCGCCGCATGCCATAACTGCTTTCGTAAGTTTCTATCAGATCTTTATTTTTTTCTAATAGTCGCTGCATGGCCTCCCGCGTGCGAAGTGTGAGCCGCCCGACTTGTTCGCGCACTTCTAAAACATCGCGTACGGCAATTTCTGCGGCAGCAGAAGGGGTTGGTGCGCGTACGTCAGCCGCTATATCCGATAGGGAAATGTCGATCTCGTGTCCTACGGCTGAAATAACTGGAATCTCCGAATCCGCAATTGCCCGCACCACTGTCTCGTCGTTAAATGCAGCCAAATCCTCAGCCGAGCCGCCGCCGCGCCCAACAATTAATACATCTACTTTGCCAAAGTCATTGAGATCGGCAATGCCTTGTGCAATATCTTCTGGCGCGTCCAATCCCTGCACCTGCGCAGGGCGCAAAACAATGCGGACAGCGGGAAATCGCCGCTTCAACACATCCAAAATATCTCGAAAAGCTGCACCTGTCTGTGATGTCACAACCCCAATGGCTCTGGGGTATTCGGGCAGAGATCGTTTTCGGTCCTCGTCAAAAAGGCCCTCTTCTGACAGTTTTTTTTTCAGTTTTTCATAGGCGATTAGCTGTTGTCCCACCCCTGCGGGAAACAGTTGTGACACATTAAATTGATATTCGCCCCGCCGCTCATACACCGTCAACTGCCCCTGTGCCAACACGGCCATTCCCGCTGTGGGACGAAATCCAGTTATGGGACGCGAGCGCCACATCACACAGCGCAATTGACTGTGCGGATCTGAGAGCATGAAATACCGATGTCCGGATGAGGGCTGAGAAAAGGAGGTCAATTCACCGGCGACCCACATGGGCGGAAATTGCATCTCAAGGGTTTGCTTGACCGCTTGTGTGACGTCCGATACGGAAAGCGGGTGTTCCACCTTATCCCTCCTCTAAATCGAGACACAACCGCTCGATGTGTTGCGCACGCCCGGAGCATTCATCCACATCGATGAGCGCACCGCAGAGTTTTATATCGTCTGTGGCTGGCTCAAAACGCACGGGCATCTGGTTTACAAATCGGCGAATCGCAGGGTCTTTTTTTGCGCCAATAACCGAATCGTGAGGCCCTGTCATGCCAACATCTGTCATATACGCAGTTCCGCCGGGCAAGATCCCATTATCGGCTGTTTGAACATGGGTATGCGTGCCCAGAACCGCGCTGACTTTGCCGTCCATATAGTGCCCAAAAGCAATTTTTTCCGAGGTCGCTTCGGCGTGGAAGTCGATGAGAATAATGGGCGTTTTCTTTTGTAATTTCTCCACGGCGCATTGCCCCGTTCTAAAGGGACAGTCCAAAGCCATTTTCATATATGTTCGTCCAAGCAGGCTGAGCACTGCAACCGACGCCCCGTTGCGCGCTGAAAAAATCGCCGCACCCACACCCCCAACCTCTTTGGGAAAATTGGCTGCACGCAAAATCCGGTCGCCCGTTTGAATATAGTCAACCGAATCTTTTTGATCCCAGACGTGATCTCCCATGGTAATTACATCGGCGCCGTAAGCGTGAAATTTTTGTCCGATTTTTGCAGTAATACCAAAGCCGCCAGCAGAATTTTCGCCATTGACAACGCAGAAATCAATGGCGTGCTGTGCAACCAGTTGAGGAATCAAATGTGCGGCGGCCCGTCGTCCGGGCCTGCCATAAACATCGCCTACAAATAAAATATTCACCGCCCCCAGTCCTCCGATAAAAAGAATCAGCGAATCAGCGAATCTACGAATCAGCGAATCTACGAACCCCGCCCATCCTCCCAAAAC
>VXRD01000131.1 GCA_009838845.1 Gemmatimonadota bacterium
ATCTATAAAAAGAAGAATTTTAATACCCTTGGTACTGAGGATTTTATTAAACAACTCGAACCCGTTGGTTTGAAAGCGTACTATGAGAATTTCCTGCGCCACCAAAAGAGATTGGTCGTTGTCATTGGCGATGTGGATATTGATCATGTTCTCACCAAACTCGACGAGGCTTATGGCAATGAACAAATACCGGGTGAATTGTCGGGCAAATTTCAGGCTTCTCAATTTCCCAACCCTGAAATATTGGGCAGACAGTTCAAAATTACTTCAAAGAATCTCAGTATTTCCAAGTTCAGGAAGAGTTGGTACACACCCAGTTTAGGCCATCGCGACTATGCGGGATTGCTCATTCTGACTACCATTCTGAACAAAACTGCAAATTCATTGACGTCTTATATAGTTGATTCTGAACTTGCGAGAATTTTCATTTTGGGACTTAGCCACTATAAAGGGTTTGGTTTAATAAGTTGTTTGGCAGATCTGTGGCATGATACATCCTCAGATGCTATCCAGGCCATTATCCGTGTTGAGTTAGAGAAGCTAAAATCAATTTCTGAAGATGAACTTGATGCATCCCGTAACGAACTTTTGCATAGCATGTATTCCGAATTTTATGATCGCTCAAGCATGGCTGATTCATTTGGACGAGCATTCGCCCATGCCAACGATCCCCTCCTATATCCCAAATTACTAAAAAATATTAAATCCATTCACAGAGAAGACATCCCACGCATCATAGACCAATACTTAACGGATGACAATTCGATAACCCTTTCCTTAACATTGCCTACGCAAGAAAAATCATCATTAAATAAAAACTTAATACTGCGAACGCCCTTACATTATGGAATTATGATATTGATATTCGCAGGTTTTCTAACGCTGTTGGTATGGGGTGGCAAAAAATTACACAGAAAGTTCTCCCGAAAGGCCAATGAATATGTTTCTGAAAGTGATACTTAGTTTTGCTCTGTGTCACCTATTTGGCGTCCTTTCCGCTTCTGCCGAAATTCCCAATCATCATATTTTTTATCGTCAGGACAAACGCGCGCCACTGACCAGTATTGAAATTGTCTTTCTCGGGGCCGGGAGAAACCAGGAACAGCCTTCTCAGATTGGACTTGCAAACACAGTCTCAACATTGATTTGGGAAGCTGCCAAAAAGCAGGGGTACATGGATCAATTATCAGCATTAGGAGCCAATCTGGATATGATTACTCACCCTCTATACCAGGCAATATCCATTTCTGCCCTATCTGAGAACTGCAGCGAGTCAATAAAAATAGTCTGCGATTTCCTGCATAACCTTGAATTTTCTGATTCCGACTTGCAATATGCAAAAAAACAAGAAGCGGCTGATTACCAAAGTGGCCTGCGGATTAATACTTATAAGTTTATGAGAGACTCTGCGATTTCACAAATAACAGGAATGAAGAAATTCAAGTCCTTAAAAACGCTGAAGGATCTCTCGCTTGAGGATGTTAGACAATATTATGATCAACTGCTGAAAGCAGATGTGGTGTTTTTTAAGATAATCTCAAACCGCGATTCTACTGAGGTTGCGAAGTTGCTTCATCCGATTACAAAAGAGCGAGAGATAGGCGGGTTTGCACATTCACTGAAATTCCCAACAATCGATTCTAATATAGGCCTTAAGGCTTTTGTTTATACGGATTATTCACATTTAAAGAGTGTGTTCTGTCATTGGATGATCTTCTGTGGCAATGTAGGGGAAGAAAATTATATTCCCAATCTCATATCCAATACGCTTACAGGCGATGCACGAGGGCTAATTTCCGAGTATTTTAGAGAAGAATTGGGGTTGGTTTATGGCCCTTCTTGTGCGATGCTATCTTCAGAAGGCATCAGATATCTTAATATTTATGCTGATCCTCGGCTCCAGAACAGCAAAGAATTGATCGTAAAAATGTCCGACTTCATCCGAGGACTGTCCGATAATCCTCGCTTTTGGGAGGCACTCAAAGAACGCCGTAAGATTCTCAAAGTTTCTTATGTCCATAACTTGACACCTCAACGAAGTCTGGACCGTGAGATAAATATAGCTATTTACAACGCGCCATATCGCAAAGGCGGTTATGATGCAGTCACCGATGCTGAGGTGCGAGCCTTTCTCGAAAAATTCTTCGTACCAAAGAATATGATCATGCTTTTTCTCGGCCCGAAGGATCATATTATCGACATTCTGAATAAACACTGGCCTGAAGTTGATATTCGCGTTCACAGCGTCAAAGAATTGATTGAATAAACCGTCAGAATCAGAGCCTGCGCTGGAGTGGTTCTATCCAGTGATGGGCAGGAGACAAGGATGATCAGGATAAAAACCCAGGGCACAGGGCGTAGCATCTGCACATAGATCAGAGGTAGGCGATAAGTGGATGCAGAGGAACGGAGAGGCAAGCACGGATTCAGGATGAGAATCCGTAGGGCAAAGGACATAGCAATAACCACTGGCAGGAGGAACCAACTGTGGAAGCATTTATTATTATGACCATTCTCATTATCGTAGTCCTGGGAATTGGCGGACTCTTGGCAAAGCGTTTCTTTGGCTACTCCTGCTACGAGTGTGGATCCAAACTACAGCCCTTTGAGAAATTGTCCGATGATGATAAGGCCGATATTCTCGCGTATTTCAGACGTTTCGAGAATCGCGAGCCAGATGTGGAGTACATTTCCGTATGTGGTAATTGTCGGCTCGTGTCCGGCGATTTTTCAAGATGGCACTGCAAGGTATGCGACTCTGCAGGTCTGGAGTATATAGGTGCCATGGTAGCGCCTGGCGAGTTGGTGAAATACCAGGAACGGAACAAAAACCTGATCAAACAAATCGAGTGCCTGCGATGCAAAAGAAACCCTTCAGGACACATGGACTGTATCCCCTGTGACACAGAGATCAAGATAAAGGCTTGCCGACGTTGCTATTCAGTCCATGCACAGATGCCTGTTGATGGCAGTCAATACAGATTCCAGGTTCTGCTTTCGGACAAGACAGTGATCAAGAAGTCATCCGACTCAAAGTGGCGTGTATTTGAAGCTGAGTAAAAGATCATCTGCAAAGCGCGTTGTGTGCAAGAGATCCAGGCAGATAGGCGATCAGATGCGTGACGCGATTTTAAGCATTTGGCCTTCAGGGAAAGCATATTGAAATAAATTACCATAAAGTATTTATTTTTAATCATTTATACATACGTTTGTATTTTATGTGAAATTCAGAGGAGATTCTTTCAGACTTGCTGGAAGAACTCTCAGATTTTATACTGTGCAGTATTAGAGGATGTACGAGACAACTCCTTCCAACTTTGCCGAGTATCAAACATGATAAAAACCTGCGCGATCATCTCATTCCTTGTATGCGTCTTACCGACGGGCACTTGCCATTCTTATCAGCTTGTTGGAGCGGAAGCATTATCTGAAGAACTCGTCGCGCAACACTACACCATCAATTCCAACCTCGACGCCGTTATCGTTGTAGATAAAACAATCCCGACATTTGAATACCATACCTACTACAGTACTGGTTCAGCAGATGAGGTAGAAGGTCAACAAGGGCGGATACACTTCTTAGAGCACATCATGGCAGGAACTGGAAGCCATGGGCCGGGAAAACTCAACGAAATTATTGTCGATAACGGGGGGCAAAATTATGCCGCTACAACTATCCATCATATGTACTTAAGAATGCGATTTCCGAAGGACAAATTTGACCTTGCAGTTGAAATAGATCGCGATAGATATTACGGCACGTTGGTCAATGAAGAGGTCGTTGAAAACGAAAAGAAAATTGTACTAACGGAAAAAAGTCGTAATTCAGCAAACTCAAACAAAAAATTTTCCAATCGCTTTTGGGGCCTGGTCTATAAAAAAAAGAATTTTAGTGGTGTTGGGACTGAGGACTTTATTAAACAACTCGAACCTGATGATTTGAAAGCGTACCATGATAATTTCCTGCGCCGCCAAAAGAGATTGGTTGTGGTGGTCGGCGATGTGGATATGGATCATGTCCTGACCAAACTGGACGAAGCTTATGGCAATGAACAAATACCAGACGAATCATCGAGCGAATCACCTTCTCCGCAATTTCCCAACCCTGAAATATTCGGAAAAAAAGTAAAAGACACTTCAAAAAGCCTCCGTATTGCCAAATTCTGGAAAAGTTGGCAAACCCCCCATTTAGGCCATCGCGACTATGCGACCTTGCTCATTCTTGCCCGCATTTTGACCAAGGCCTCAGATTCCCCACGATCTTCTGTGATTGATTCTAAGCTCGCCCGGATTTTCAGAGTGTCATTTAACCACTATAAAGGATTTAGTTTGCTGAGTTGCTGGGCAGATCTGCCGACCGACACTTCCATAGATGCCATTGAGACCGCTATCCAAACAGAATTGGAGGAAATCAGCGCGCGCGGTGTCTCTGAGGACGAATTTACTGCGGCCCAAAATCTGCAATTAAAGTCAATGTATTCCGCATTTTACAACCGCTCAGGTATGGCCAATGAGTTCGGGCGAGCATTCGCTCATACCAACGATCCCTTACTATATCCAAAAATGATAAAAGATCTCAAATCTGCCCACAGAGACGACATCCCGCGCCTGATAGATCAATACTTGAGAGATGACAATTCCATAACTCTTTCCTTAACATTACCACCGAAAGAAAAAACACCTTTGCGAACCCTGTTATACTATGCGTTTATCTTCTGGATATTGGCAGGTTTTGTATCGCTGGTGGTATGGGCCATAAGAAGATTAAGTTCTCCTGAAAGGCTGTACTCAAATGAATAGACTCCTAAGAGTATTTTTAGGCTTTGTACTATATTTTTCTTATAGTATCCTGCCCGCTTATGCAGAGATTTCCAACCACCAAATTTTTTATCGCCAGGACAAACGCGCCCCATTGACCAGAATTGATATTATCTTTCTCGGTGCGGGAAGTAACCAGGAATCCCCTGCTCAGATTGGGCTTGCAAGAACAGTCTCAAAGTTGATTTGGGAAGCTGCAAAAAAGCAAGGGCGCATAGATCAATTGGCGGTATTAGGCACCGAATTATACGTCTTTGCCAATACAACATCCCTGACCGTATCCGTTTCTACCCTGTCTGAGAATTGTGCTGAGTCCATAGAAATAGTCCGCGATGTCATATATAATTTCGCGTTTTTCGAGTCTGATCTGGAAGATGTGAAAAAACAAGAGATGACTAATTATCGGAATGACATGGATAGAAATACTACTGATTTTATGAGAAATTTTGCACTTGCAAAAACAAGAGATATAAAAAAACTCAGATCCTTAAAAACGCTGAAGAAATTTTCTGTAAAGGATATCAGGCGATATTATGTTCGGCTTCTGAAAACAGAAGTGGTGTTTTTTAAGGCACTCTCAGACCGAGATTCCACTGAGATAGCCAAACTGCTTCGTCCAATAACAGACGAGTCGAAAGATCGCCTGAGACGACAGACAGACGGTTTTGTAGATTCACTGAGATCTCCACCATTTAAAATACTCTCAGACCGAGATTCCACCGAGATAGCCAAATTGTTTCGTCCAATACGACGACAGGCAGACGGTTTTGTGCATTCACTGGCACAGCCAATCACCGATCATTATTCTGGACCTTCGGCTTTTGTATTTGAGAATTATTCACGCCTAAAGAGTGTTTTTTGTCGTTGGCTAATCCCCTGTGGGATGATAGGCGAAGAAGATTATCTTCCATCAATGATATCCAGAGCGCTTGGGCGATACGGCGCTCGGGGTTTGCTCTATAAATATTTCAGAAAAGAGTTGGGATTGGTCTATAGCATTGGTTGCTCTTATGAATCATCAGGAGATGTCAGATTCCTTGAAATTTACGCCGATCCTCGGCTACAGAACAGCGAAGAACTGATCGCAAAAATGTCCGACCTCATCCGAGGACTTTCCGACGACCCCCGCTTTTGGGAGGAAATAAAAGAGTTGCGTGAAAATCGCAATGTCGCCTATGCCCATGTCCATGAACGACTGACACCACAGCGAAGACTATACAGTGATGTATATAGAGCCATCTATAATCCGCCAATCCGCAAAGGTGGTTCTAAGTCGGTTACCGATGCTGAGGTACGTGCCTTTCTCGAAAAATTCTTTGTACCAGAAAATATGATCATGATCTTTGTCGGGCCTAAGGATCACATCATAGACATTCTGAATAGACACTGGCCCCAAGTTGATATTCGCGTTCACAATACCAAAGAATTGATTGAGTAGATCCGCAGGCATGTCCCTGCGGGTGTAAGCAGGGATGAACGCAGATAGACGCAGATGGATAGGGATGGATAAAAAAAAACCCCATAGGACAGAGGAAGTAGCAATCACTAACATGAGGAACCAACTGTGGAAGCGTTTATTATTTTGACCATTCTCATTATCGTATTTCTGGTGATCGGTGGCCGATGGGCAAAGAATTTCTTTGGCTGTTGCTGCCACGAGTGTGGAACCAAAATGCAGCCATTCGAGAAATTGCCCAATGATGACAAATCCGATATTCTGGAATACTTCAAGCGTTTTGAGGATCGCGAGCCAGACGTGGAGGGCATCTTCGCGTGTGGGCATTGTCTGCTGGTGTACGATGACTTTTCGGGTGAAAAGAGATCAATGGACGGTGACGAAATGTCGTTCTGCAAGGTATGCAACTCTTATGGTGTATCGTACATAGGCCCCATGTCGTCTGACGATTTGGAGAAATTCCAGGAACGGAACAAAAACCTGATCGAACAAATCGAGTGCCTGCGATGTCAAAGAAAGCCTATGGGGATTTGGGACTGTGTCCCCTGCGACACAGAGCTCAAGATAACGGCTTGCAGGCGTTGCTATTCGATCTATGCTCAGATGCCCGTCAATGGCAGCCGATACAGATTTCATGTCCTGCTTTCGGACAAGGGGGTAGTCAAGAAATCCCCCGACTCAAGATGGGGTGTATTTGAAGTTGGATAAACGACCTTATACAAAGCAAGTCCAAACTAAAAAAGCCGACGTGCAGACGTCGGCTTTTTTGGTTTCATCCATTCCACTACTCAAGACGAACCCTCCGGAGGGGCTTCAAAGCGATAAGCAGACATGACATTGGGAATCCTGCGGAGATTTTGCAGAAGTTCTTCGAGGTGATCGGCGTCTTTGATCTCCACCTGGAATTGGTTGTTAAATTCCTCGCGATGGGTCTCGATACTGGCACCCACAATGGGAACACCGAGATTAGACATAACCTGCGTCATATTGGATAACAAATTGGTGCGATCCCTACCCGTGACCTGGATGGTAGCAGTAAAAGTCTCTGTCTGATCGGTTTCCCATTCGCGCAGAACCCGTCGAATACAACTTCGCGCTTTGGCACTCTTGACAAAACCGAGCCAATCGCGGTGTGGACGCTGGTGCGGCGACGTAATAATCTCAACCGTCTGCCCTGTTTCAAGCGGCGTAGAAAGTGACACCATCTGGCTGTCAATGCGGGCGCCCACGCAGCGGTTGCCAATTTCGGTATGCACTGCAAAGGCAAAATCGACGGGTGTAGCCTCATCGGGAAGTTGTATCAAATCGCCCTGGGGCGTAAAAACATAAATCTCATTTGAAAAAAGATCGACCTTGAGTTCTTCGATAATTTCTTGAGGATCTGATGTCTCCCCTTGCCACTCGAGCATATTGCGAAGCCCATCTATGTGCTGATCGAGTTCCGACCTTTCTGGAGACCCCTCTTTATACAACCAGTGTGCTGCAATACCCTCTTCTGCTGTTTGGTGCATCTCGTGGGTGCGTATCTGCACCTCGATCATCAACCCGCGCGGGCCTATCACCGTCGTGTGCAAAGATTGATACATATTGCTCTTGGGCGTTGCGATAAAATCCTTAAACCGGGGCATAACCGGTGTATAGAGCGAGTGAATCATACCCAGAACGTGATAACATTCCTGGACCGTATCGACCAGTATGCGAATAGCTAACAAATCGTAGATATCTTCAAAAGCTTTGCTCCGCGTCTGCATCTTCTGGTGAATACTGAAGAAATTCTTGGGACGTCCCGCAATCTCCCCTCGAATATTTGCTTCCTTGAGTATTTTTTGCAGCGGTACGCGCATCTCTTCGATATAGGCCTCGCGTTCTCGTCTCTTAAGACGGATCTTTTTGCTAATCGCGCGATAGGCTTCGGGTTCGAGCCACTTGAGAGCCAGGTCTTCAAGCTCCCAACGAATGCGCGCAATCCCCAGACGGTGCGCCAGAGGCGCGTAAATATCCAGACTCTCGCGCGCCATGCGCTCGCGCGTTTCAGGAGGCAGGGGATCCAGCGTACGCATATTGTGCAGACGCTCGCAAAACTTAATGAGAACAACGCGCAAGTCATTGATCAAAGAAAGAAACATCTTGCGGAAATTCTCAGCTTGTTCGGCCTCTTGCGATTGGAAGGTCAGATCTTTGATCCGGGTCACACCGTCAACCAGATCGGCAATATGAGAACCAAAATGACGCGAGATTTGTGCGTGGGTTGCTGTGCCGTGCGCTATGGTATCGTGCAAAACACCAGCCACCAGAGTTGCAGTATCCTGATTGAGATCGATAAGAATGCGCCCAACCTCAAGCGCGTGAACAATATACGGCTGGCCCGACTTGCGAAAATGATCCTGATGTGCCTTTTTGGCAAAATGAAAGGCGCGGGTCAAGAGTTCCACATTGTGATCGGAACGACTTTGAAGAGCATGCTGGAGAAACGCATCAAAGGAGGGATCATCTGCGAGGGATTTTGGGGAGAGATTGGTCATAGTATCACGCCCAGGTAATTAACCCGGTATCACATATCGAGTTGAGGTCCTCGTGGTGCGGGCGGATGCGAACCGTATAGCCCCATCGGCCGCTTTTTTGCAAAGGCAGGTGCCCCACAAAAGTATGGGGATCCACAAGCACCATCGGCAGCGACTCACCTTGAACAATTTGCCCCTCTGTGCCGACCTGCCCGTGAAAAATCTCGACAGCTACATCCTCTACGGTCAAGTCGCCCAGCGCGACATCTGCGCGAATTTCGATCTTATCGCCCACATGCGATGTTTGCATCTGGCTCGACGTTACAGAACGGATCGCCACATCCTTCCACCCATGGCGAACTCTATCTTTCCATTCAGCCAGCGCTCTGGCTCTCGCGCCATTGTCATCCGAAAGATCTCTCGATCGCGCATGCGCCTTCAAGTAGAACCGCTCGGTGTATTCCTGCACCATGCGATGGGTATTGAACTTTGGGCACAACACGCGCATGGCGTTTTTCATCCGGGCGATCCATCCTCTGGGCAACCCATCCACACCGCGAGTGTAAAAAAGCGGCACAGCTTCTTTCTCGAGAATATTGTAAATTGCCCGCGCTTCAATCTGGTTTTGATACGCCGGATCGTCGTATTCTTTGCCGTGTCCGATCTCCCAGCCCAATTCCGGTTGATAGGCTTCTGCCCACCAACCATCGAGCACACTGAGATTTAGCGCGCCATTGGCAACGGCTTTCATGCCACTGGTACCGCTCGCTTCCTGGGGTCTCATCGGCGTATTCAGCCAGATATCGACCCCTTGCACGAGATAACGCGCCACACACATATCGTAATTTTCGATAAAAACCAGACGGCGATGGAGATACTCGCGCTGCGTGAGACTGAAAATTTCCTGGATAAATTCCTTCCCCGCGTGGTCTTGAGGGTGCGCTTTGCCCGCAAAAATAACCTGAACGGGACGTTCCTCATTGCACAGGATGCGCGTGAGCCTTTCGAGATCGTGAAACAAGAGCGTCGCGCGTTTATACGTTGCAAAACGCCTGGCAAAACCAATCGTAAGCGCATCGGCAGTCAGGACTTCGTCGGCACGCGCCATATCGATTGACGACGCAGTTTCTCGCTGCAACTGCTTTCTGAGACGTTGCCGGGCAAATGCAACGAGGCGTTCTCTCCTGCGCTCGTGGACGCGCCAGAGTTCTTCGGGCGGGATGTGGTCTATCGTCTCCCACACACTCTGATCGTGAGGTTCCTCCAGGCGCCGAGGCCCCATGTAATTGTCTTCAAGGGCGCGCATTTGTTGCGAAATATGGGAAGCAATGTGAACGCCATTGGTAATAGACGCAATGGGGATTTCATTCTTCGGCAACCCGGGCCACAGCGATTGCCACATATTGCGCGAGACCTCGCCGTGGAGTTTGCTGACGCCATTGCGATAGGACGACAGCCTGAACGCGAGCACAGTCATGTTAAAACCATCGCCAGCTCTTTGGGGACCGCCCTGTCCCAAAGCGAGAAACGCGGACATGGAAAGACCGAGTTCATGCGCATAGGACCTGAAGTATTTTTCGATCAGAGAAACGGGAAAAACATCGTGCCCGGCTGGAACGGGGGTATGGGTCGTAAAAACGTGACCTGCTGATGTGTACTCTGCGGCCTGATCAAATGTAGCACCATCGTCGTGCATCGCCTGCCGGATGCGCTCCAGCCCCAGAAAAGCCGAATGCCCTTCATTCATGTGGCATACGGTGGGCTGTATGCCCAATGCGTTGAGCGCGCGCACGCCGCCAATACCCAGCAGAATTTCCTGCCGAATGCGCGTTTCGCTATCCCCACCGTAAAGTTGCGCCGTAATTTCGCGGATAGACGGCGGATTTTCCATCAAATTGGTATCGAGCAAGTACAGGGGAATGCGCCCAACCTGCACTTTCCATATTCGCACCCGCGCTTCTGCCTCGGGAAACGCGAGAGTAATGGTAATATCTCGCCCGTGTTCATCGCGAACAATCTGGACGGGCAGCGCGTAATAGTCATTTTCGGTATATTCTTCTTGCTGCCAACCGTCATTTGTGAGATACTGATTGAAATAGCCGTGTTGATACAGCAGACCTACCGCAGCAAAAGGCAACCCCAGTGTACTCGCAGACTTGAGGTGATCCCCGGCCAACACACCCAGACCACCCGAATAGATCGGCAGACCCTCGGTGAGACCAAACTCCGCAGAGAAATAGGCGATTTGAATATCGGACGTTGTTTTGCCATGGGCAGAGTGAAAATAGGTCTCCCCATCCATAAACGCGCGGAAAGACTCAGACACCCGCTTAAAATGCGCCATGAATCCCGGATTTTCAGAGAGTTGATTCAGGCGTTCCTGGCTGATGTCATTGAGCAGGCGCACTGGATTGTGATAAACTGTTTCCCAGAGAATGGGATCAATGCGTCGAAAGAGATCCATCGTATCGGGATCCCAGGCCCAGCGCAGATTATAAGCCAGTGCTTCGAGGCCCTGAAGCGCTTTGGGAAGCGAAGGTTTGACCACAAAAGTAGAAATTGGTTTCACAGGGTTTTTATCTCCTATTATCTGTCTCCTGAATTTCACACATCTTTAACAGCAACGACCGCATCCGTCTCCCACGATCTTATCGCAGCTTCAATAACCATCTGTGCTTTGAGTGCTTCTTCACCCGAACCCTCGATATCTTCGGGAGATGCGTTTTCGAGATTTTGCTCTATCCACCGCCCAATGCGGCTTTGAAATGTCTCGTTGAACCCCATCATACCGCCGATATAGTCATAGCGTTCGAGTTCCATTGAGCGGCGGGGGTGAAAATGCAGGCGTTCACAGGCTTCTTCGAGCACAAAGCGGGCGTCTGACCCCACCACCTCGAGACGTTCAAGACCATAAGAACCACCCGGCCCCGTGGCGTCATAACTTCCGGTGAGATTGCCCACCGTACCGTCTGTAAAGCGCATATTGAGTTGCATATTCGACCAGCACACGCGGCGATTGCCATCGTTATCTACGCCGCGCTTAAAAAAGGCACTCACCTTTTCAATATCGCCACAAAAGTAGCGCATAACGTCAATAGAGTGCGGATGCAGGGCGCGAATGTGGAACCAAGGCGACGTTTCTCGGGGGTTATTGATCCACATGGTCATATTGATGATATTGATCTCGCCCAGGCGACCCTGATCAACCCATTCTTTGGCGCGTGCAGCAGCAGGCGTAAACCGGTGGTTGAGGTCAATGCCATAGCGCAGATTTTTCTCTCTCGCTTTGGCGACCATCTCTTTTGCTTCGTCGATATTGTTAGAAATGGGTTTTTCGCCGAGTACATGGACACCTGCTTCCAGGAGTTCCATCGTGGGTTTGTAGTGATCGGCACCATTTTCATGACCGGCAGTCGCAACACTTGCCACAGTGATATCCAGGCCTGCGTCCAGCATATCTCGCACAGTGTAAAATGCCCTGGCACCGTATTGCGACGCAGCGGCGTCTGCGCGTTTTTGGTCTATATCGCAAACAGCAACCAGATTGCATTGGTCGTGACCATTATAAATAGTGGCGTGTCGGTTGCCAATACCCCCCAAACCGACCACGGCGACATTTAAGCCCATTGAAAACTCCTTTCTACCAGTTGCTGAGTATCTGATCTACAAATGCCGGGACTGCGTCTGTAAAATACATAGCAACAATAAAGCCTCCGATAAGAATATAGATCCCAATTACGGTGAACATGATCGTCTTTTTGCGCTTGCTCATCTTAGTGGGCGACGAAGTTCTCAGATCGCGCGGTTGCTTGAGGAAAGGTTCTGATTTATCTTCATCATCAGAGGACGCTTCCGATTGTACTTCCTCGTCTTCTGCTTCTTCAGTACTTTCCTCCGATACTTTCTCTCCCTCCTCGGTCTCTTCGGCGTCTGCTGGTGTATCCGCTTCGATATCTTCCTCTAATTTGGTCTCTTCGGCGTCTGCTGGTGTATCCGCTTCGATATCTTCCTCTAATTTGGCTATGTCGAGCACATGCTCTATTTTTTCGATAAGCGTCTTGTCTTCAAATGGTTTTTCAACAATGCTGTAAACACCCTGTTCCAGGAGTGCTGTGGTTTCTGCTTCCTCAACGGGAAACGACACCACAATCACCGGCATTTCAAAGCCTTCTTCGCGAATAAATTCGATCAACACATCGCCGTGAACAATCGGCATCTCGAGATTGAGCAACACCAGATCGGGTTGTCCGTGCGCGATCGCATCAACCGCTTCGGACCACGTTGTCGCGCTCTGTGCCTGATAATCATTGGATTCGAGAATTTTGACAATCCGGTTTACAGCGGCTTCTTCACTGTCAATAGTCAAAATTTTTGTCATACTGTCCCCCGTGCGTAGTAGGGCAAATATTGGCACTCGAAAGTATAAAGCGAAAGAAGCCCAATGACAAGGATTTTCCCTCATTGCAATCACCCGGTGAGTTCTCTCTTGATTGGTGAACGTGTGTATAGTATATTGCAATGCGAACAAATTAAAAATTAAAAATTGGGAGTCTTATGGAAACAAAAAGCATCGTCGTAAAAGGTGCGCGAGTACACAACTTGCAAAATATAGACCTGACATTGCCCCGACACGCGCTAATATGTTTTACCGGCGTATCCGGTTCGGGCAAGTCGTCAATGGCTTTTGATACCATCTATGCCGAAGGCCAGCGGCGTTATGTGGAATCCCTATCGGCGTATGCGCGTCAATTTTTGGGACAAATGGAAAAACCCGAAGTCGATCAAATCACGGGATTATCGCCAACGATTTCCATCGAACAAAAAACCGCAGGACGCAACCCCCGCTCAACCGTGGGCACAATAACCGAAATCTACGACTATTTGCGCGTGTTATTTGCGCGAATAGGCACCCCCCATTGCGCACATGACAATACGCCAATTGGGGCGCAAACGCGCGACGGCATTGTGGATCGAATTATGGCGCTGGGTGAAGGCACGCGCATTCACATACTCTCTTCTCTCGTACAGGGGCGAAAAGGAGAGTATCACGACCTGTTTGAAAATTTGCAAAAAGAGGGATATATCCGCGCACGCGTGGATGGACAGATCACAACATTGACCCAGACCCCGAAATTGGAGCGCTACAAAAGACACGATATCGAAGTCGTGATCGATCGGGTTATCGCAAAAAAAACAATGCGAGGACGCATTGGCGAAGCCGTCGATGCCGGCCTCATAATGGGCAAAGGGGCGATAATCGTCAGCGCAGAAGGCGAGGATGATCTGCTGCTGAGCACGCACTTTTCCTGTCCCACCTGTGGACGCAGCGCGCAGGAACCTGTACCGCAACTATTCTCATTCAACAGCCCGCAGGGCATGTGCCCCGGCTGCCGCGGATTGGGCACGCGCTATGCAATGGACCTGGCAAAAGTCGTCCCCAATCCCAAATTGTCCGTACAGGAAGGCGCAATCGCGCCACTGGGCGTACCCAAAAATCGGTGGAAATCTCACTATTACGCGGGCGTTTTGAAGTGCCATGGCGCAGATTTGCAAACGCCATGGAGACGCATCTCACCAGAAGGCCAACAAGCATTATTATACGGCATAGACGGCAAAATGACCTTTGAATGGCGCCGCAGCAACGGCAGCATAAAACGCCATCGCGATGGGTTTGAAGGCATCCTGCCCCCAATGGAGCGGCAATTTGCCGAAGGGCAGAGCACCGTGGTACGCAAACGTCTCGCACCATTCATGCGCGTGGGTATATGTCCCGCCTGCGAGGGCACCCGCTTGAAACCCGAAGCCCTCTCCGTCAAAATCGAAGGACACACGCTGCCCGATGTCACCGCAATGACCGTCGATCGCGCACACGCCTTTTTTCAGAACCTCAAATTGACCGAGATCCAGGCGCGAATTGCCGAAGACGCCCTGAAAGAAATTCGCGGGCGATTGAAATTTCTCTTAGACGTGGGCCTCGACTATCTCACACTCAACCGCACGGCACCCACGCTATCGGGCGGCGAGGCGCAACGCATTCGTCTCGCCAGCCAGATTGGATCCGGATTGGTAGGCGTAACTTATGTGCTGGACGAACCGTCAATAGGCCTGCACCACCGCGACAATCGGCGGTTACTCAACGCCCTGTGCCGCCTGCGGGACGTGGGCAATACCGTAATCGTCGTCGAACACGACGAAGACACCATGCGTCGTGCGGACCGGGTGGTGGATTTTGGTCCGGGGCCAGGACACCTCGGTGGTCGAATAGTCGCCGAAGGATCGTGGAAACAGGTAGCGAGAAGAACCCGCTCGGTGACAGGAGCCTATCTCTCGGGAAAAGAAAAAATTGCCGTGCCCAAAAGGCGGCTCGTGTCACATCGCAACTTATGGATTCGGGGCGCATCTCAAAATAACCTCAAAAATATCGACGCAAAAATTCCCGTCGGCGTATTTATCTGTGTCACGGGCGTGTCCGGATCGGGAAAATCATCGCTAATCGCCGACATCCTCTATCCCGCCCTCGCGCGAGAATTAAACCGCGCAGAAACGGAAACAGGCGCACACCGCTGCATCGAAGGCATAGACCTCCTGGACAAAGTCATCGAAATCAACCAGCAACCCATCGGGCGCACGCCGCGCAGCAACGCGGCGACATACACGGGTGTATTTGATCCCATTCGAAAATTATTTGCCGAACTGCCCGAGTCAAAAGTACGGGGCTATAAACCCGGACGCTTCAGTTTCAACGTAAAGGGCGGGCGATGCGAAGCGTGTAAGGGCAATGGCGCAAACCTCGTCGAAATGGACTTCCTCGCCGATGTGTGGGTAACATGTCCCGTATGTGAGGGGCGGCGTTTTAATCGCGAAACCCTGGACGTGAAGTACAAGGGCAAATCCATTGCCGATGTGCTGGCAATGGAAGTCGAAGAAGCGCATCTGTTTTTTCAGGCAATCCCCGGCATTCACCGCATCCTCCAAACCCTGGTCGATGTGGGAATGGGCTACGTCAAATTGGGCCAGCCCGCGCCAACGCTCTCCGGCGGCGAAGCACAACGGGTCAAGCTGTCAAAAGAACTGTGCCGCAGAAGCACGGGCAAAACCCTGTACATCCTGGACGAGCCCACGACGGGCCTGCATTTTGCCGATATCCAGAATCTTTTAAATGTATTGCATCGGCTCGTGGATATGGGCAATACAGTGGTGGTTATCGAACACAATCTGGACGTGATCAAAACCGCGGATTGGGTCATCGACCTGGGACCAGAAGGTGGCGAAGACGGAGGGCAAATTATAGCAGAAGGCACACCCGAACACCTGACGCAATCTCCCAACTCTCACACGGGACGCGCGCTTGGCGAAGTGCTATCGCGCACACCACCTGCACCTGAGAAAAACGGTAAGCGAATCGCCAATGGCCAGGTGCGGACCATTGACGTTGTGGGGGCGAGAGAGAACAACTTGCAAAATGTGGATGTATCCATTCCCCGCGAAAAAATGACCGTGATCTCCGGCGTATCCGGTTCGGGAAAATCTTCCCTAACACTCGACACAATTTACGCCGAAGGACAGCGGCGATATGTCGAATCCCTATCCGCTTATGCGCGGCAATTTCTGGGACAGATGCCCAAACCAAAGGTCGATCGCGTGGTAGGCTTATCGCCCGCGATTGCCATTGAACAAAAAGCCGCGAGCAAAAACCCACGCTCAACCGTAGGCACAATAACAGAGGTTTACGACTATCTGCGGGCACTCTACGCATTATTGGGCGATACCTATTGTCCAGATTGCGATGTATTGGCGGGCAGCCAGTCTGTTCGGGAAATTGTAACGCGCGTACTGAAAATGAAACGCCGCCTCTACCTGCTCGCACCCATAGAACTCGGCAAGGGCGAGGATTATACCAGCTTGATCAACCGCTTTCGCCGCAAAGGCTATTTGCGCGGCAGACTCAATGGCGCAGTTTTCAACCTGTCAAACCCGCCCGAGATCGATTACAGACAGACGCACAGGCTCGAAATCCTGATAGATCGCGTAACCGCAGAAAAAAAGAACCGCAAACGCATCGCGGACTCCATCGAAATCGCGCTGGATATTTCAGAAGGCACTTTGATCGTCGCATCGCCCGATGACAGCGAAGAAACGCGATTTAGCCAGCACCTCTCCTGCCCATCCTGCGGACGCAGTTTTGAAACAATAACCCCTCAGCATCTATCATTCAACAGCTCTGAAGGCTGGTGCTTATCGTGCGAAGGACTGGGAACGCAGCGCGGCATGGGCATCCACACCCTGATCCCCGACATTCACAAATCACTATCCGAAGGCGCAGTACTCGCCTGGGGAAAGGTAGAACCGCACACACAAATAGGCGACATGCTATCTGCGGTCGGCAAAGCCGCGGGCTTTGACCTGCACACCCCTTTTGCGCGGATATCAGCAGAAGGACAACACGCCATCTTATACGGTTTGGGCACACAATGGCTAAAAACCTCTAAAAATCTCTCATTCCAATTCAAGGGCCTGTTTCCGACAATTGAGACCCTCGTGCGACAAGCACCGCGGTTTCGGCGGCTAATGGGTGACTTTATCCAGGACGTGCCGTGTCCGTCCTGCAAGGGAACCCGCCTGAAGCCAGAAAGTACTGCCATAAAACTCTTCGGCAAAACAATGCCCCAACTGGTGGCAATGCCCATCCGCGAAGTACGCACCTATTTCGACACAATGATATTGGAAGGACAAGCGCGCGAAGCCGCTGCAGAGGTATTGCACGAAATCCAGAGCCGCCTGCGGTTTCTCGACGAAGTGGGCCTGGGATATTTGAACCTGGGACGGCGAGCACCCACGCTATCGGGTGGCGAAGCCCAGCGCATCCGCCTGGCCAGTCAGATCGGATCCGGTCTAACCGGAGTACTCTACGTACTCGACGAACCGACAATTGGCCTGCACCAGCGCGACAACCACCAGTTATTGGCTGCACTGGCACAACTGCGCGACCTGGGCAACTCGCTCCTCATTGTCGAACACGACCGCGAGACCCTGAACCGAGCAGATCACATTCTGGACTTTGGGCCCGGCGCAGGTGTTGAAGGCGGACGCATCGTAGCTGCGGGCAATCCGCGCAAATTGAAAACCGACAACGGCTCAATAACCGCGCATTATCTCGCAGGCGACTTGCAGATCGAGGTCCCCGATGAGCGGCGAAACCCCGAACGGGGATCGCTTTGCGTGGTAGGCGCACGGCACAACAACTTAAAAAACGTCGATGTCTCATTTCCGCTGGGCACCTTGACCTGCGTGACCGGCGTATCGGGATCGGGCAAAAGTTCGCTCGTCAACGACGTACTCTTCGGCGCACTCGCCGCCCGTGTAAACCGCGCACAAAAAGCCTGGGGAGAACACGACGATGTCCTGGGATTGGAACGCATCGACAAAGTGATCAACATCGACCAGACACCCATTGGCTATTCGCCGCGCAGCAATCCCGCGACCTATGTCAAAGTATTCGACAAAATACGCACCCTGTACGCCAGCTTGCCAGACGCCCAGGTACGCGGGTTTAAAACCGGGCATTTCAGCTTCAATCACAAACGCGGGCGGTGCGACGCCTGTGCGGGTTTGGGTGCGCGCCGTATAGAAATGCACTTCTTGCCCGACGTGTGGGTCACCTGTGAAACCTGTGGCGGAAAGCGCTACAACCGCGACGTAATCGACATAACCTATAAGGGTGCGTCAATCGCCGATGTGCTAAAAATGACAGTAGCCGAAGCCCTATCGCATTTTACCCACATACCCGGCATCCAGCGTTCGCTCCAAACGCTATTTGACGTGGGCCTGGGCTATATCAAAATGGGACAGGCATCGACCACACTCTCAGGCGGCGAAGCCCAGCGCGTAAAATTGGCGCGCGAATTGGCGCGACCGAGCACCGGAAAAACCGTATATATCCTCGACGAACCCACAACGGGACTGCACTTTGCAGATATCCAGAAACTGCTCGACGTACTCAACCGACTCGTCAACGCGGGCAACACCGCAATTGTAATCGAGCACAACCTGGACGTAATCAAAACCGCCGATTGGGTCATCGACCTGGGCCCAGAAGGCGGAGAAGACGGCGGCGATTTAATCGCTTGCGGCACACCCGAAGAGGTGGTATCTGTCACCGCCTCGCACACCGGACGATTTTTGAAAGATGTATTGGAGGCATGAAATGACATTTCGCATATTGATATGCACAGTCGCATTCCTCTCTGCGAGCAGTGCCATAGCCGACCCCACCAAAATCGACTTTTGGAACACACAACGCAAAGGCGCCAATCAACAAAATGCACAACACCGTCCCGAATGGTACGTTGCGGCAGGAGAATTGGGATTGGACTATGTGCGCATCTTACCCGACGCCTTGCCTGCCGAGGGCAGGGACTTCCTGATAGGCAATGCGGACAACTTTGAAACAATCAACGAAACCGATCTATCCCTACTGATCAAAGCGCTCGACGAAGCCGAACGCAACCGTATCAAAGTCGTCCTTACAATGGTCAGCCTACCCGGCGCCCGCTGGAAACAACTGAACAATGACCAGGACGATGCGCGACTCTGGAAAGATAAAAAATATCACCTACAAGCCTTTGAATTCTGGCGCCAACTCGCCGCACGCCTGAAAACACACCCCGCCATCGTAGCCTACAATCCCCTCAACGAACCACACCCGGACAAGGCATTCGGCTTTGACGCGCCGGACGAAAAATTCGCCCAGTGGTTCAAACGCATCCAGAACACGCCAGCCGACCTCAACCAATTCAACCGGGAAATGGTCAAAGCAATCCGCTCTGTAGATCCAGACACCCCCATCATCCTCGACGGCTGGTTCTATGCATCTCCCAGGGCATTCGAATACAATCGCCCCGTTGACGATGACAAGGTCTTATACGCCTTCCAC
The DNA here is from genome assembly GCA_009838845.1 of Gemmatimonadota bacterium. Classification (NCBI taxonomy): domain Bacteria; kingdom Pseudomonadati; phylum Gemmatimonadota; species Gemmatimonadota bacterium. The sequence goes on from VXRD01000131.1 coordinate 19,709, forward strand.
AACCCCGGACCCTGGCAAATGGTAACCTATCGCGTCAATCAAGGCAGATACGCCTATCCAGACCGCGTGCCCAAATCGTGGAACGGACCAACAGAATCCTGGACCATTGACCGCCTTGCACGCGAAATGCACGCGGTTCAACAATTCTCCGAACAATACAACATACCGGCACACCGAATCATCGCCTCGGAATTTTGGTACGACCGGCGCCTTGAAGGCGCGGCAGCATATATGGCCGACCTCATCGAAATCTATAACCAGCGCGACTGGCACTGGGCTTTTTACGCATATCGAGGTACTGGCACATGGACGGGACTCGATTATGAAATCGCGCCAGGACAAAAAATGGGATGGCGTTACTGGCAGGCTATTGAACAGGGCAAAGACCCCGAACCTCTCAAACCGAGAGGACCGAATCCCTTGTGGGAAATACTGCAGCGGCAGTTTGAAAGAAAATGATAGCGATTTAATTGCTTGCGGAACGCCTGAAGATATGGTATCTGTTACAGGCTCACATACGGTATTTTAATTTGTATTCTCAGGAGGCATTAATGTCATTGTTTTCACTTGAAGGTCGCGTCGCCATAGTAACTGGAGCGGGGCGCGGGATTGGACGTGGTATTGCAGAGGGATTGGCTGCACAGGGCGCGAAAATTGTATGTGCTGCGCGCACGCGATCTCAATTAGACGAAGTCGTAGCCGCAATTCGACAAGCGGGAGGCGACGCAATCGCTTATGAAATGGACATGAAAGACCTGAACTCCGTGCGCGGCGGCGTCGATACAGCACTCGAAACGTATGGACAAATCGATATTCTCGTCAACAACGCGGGAATGAACATACGCGAGCCATTTGAAGACGTAACAGAAGAACACTACGACGAAATCATGGCCGTCAACTTGAAAGGCCTCTACTTCTTAACACAGACCGTAGTCAAACACATGATCTCGCGCAAACGGGGCAAAATCATCCACATCGGCTCATTGACAACCGACTGGTCCTTATCGCAAATTTCTGTCTATACCGCCACCAAAGGCGCAGTCGGGCAACTCGCCAAAGCCCAGACATTAGAACTCGGCAAGCACAACATCCAGGTAAACACAATATGCCCGGGCTTTGTGGTCACGCCATTGACCGAGCGACTCTGGGAAGATGATACAATGCGCGAATGGGCCGAATCCCGTCTGCCCATAAAACGCCTGGCAACACCCGAAGACCTCGTCGGCACCGCCGTATTCCTCGCCGCGCCCGCATCGGATTACGTCACCGGACAATCCATCTACGTAGATGGTGGCTTCATGGCCGGCGAAGCCTGGCCCTTGCCGCAGTAAAGGGGGAACAATGGCACAATATGGCGTACAACAAGAGGACTTTCACGGACACGCGCTCTACGTATTGCGCGATCTCGAAGCCAATTGTGAAGCCCGGGTCCTACCATCGGTGGGCAACAATTGCATCTCGTACAAAATCCCAAAAAATGATGGACTATTAGAACTCATTTACTCCCCACCTGACCCTGACACCCTGAAAGGCCGCGCCAGCGGATACGGCACCCCCATATTATACCCCTGGCCCAACCGCATAGACAGCGGCAAATTCACATTTGACGGCGCAGAATACCAGCTCGAAACCCCTGCCCCGGGCGAACACGCCTCTCACGGCTACGTCCACGAACGCCCCTGGCGCATAGTCGAAACCGGCACCACAGAAAGCGCCTGGATAACAAGCGTCTTCACATCAACGGACTTCCCCGAAATCGGCGCACACTATCCCTTCCCCTTTGAAGCGCAGGTAACATATCGTCTAAAAGACGGCGTGCTATCTCTCGAATTTGAAGGCACCAACGTGGGCAATAGCGACATGCCCGTCGGCCTGGGCATCCACCCCTATTTCCCCCTACCCCTCACAGAAAACGGCAACCGGGACCTGTGTACCGTACGCATGCCCGCATCGACCTACTGGCCCTTGCGCGACGACCCGATACCCACAGGAGAAATACTACCCGTTGACGGCACGGTATTTGACGTACGCGAAAACACGCCCTTAAAAGATCGGTATTACGACAACGTCTGGTCCGGCGTATCTATAGCCGATGGATGGAGCAGATGTGAGTATATCGACCCAACCGAAGGCATAACCATCGCAATGGAAGCCAATGATGCATTCCGAGAACTCGTACTCTACGCCCCCGACACCCGTCCCATTATCTGCTTTGAACCCTATACCTGTGTCACCAACGCCTTCAATCTGCAAAACCAGGGCATTGACGCGGGCCTGATACGCCTCCAACCCGGCGAAAAACTGACTGGAATAATGAAAATTGTGGGAGAAGCATGACCGACCGATTACAACAACAAATCGCATTTCTCCTCGAAATCGATAAACTCAAGCAAATCATTCGGCAAACCTATTTGCTCGACGAGACCCGCAAAGAAAACGACGCCGAACACTCGTGGCATTTTGCCATGTTTGCACTCATCCTCGCGGAATACGCGCCCGAGCCAGTAGATATCCTGAAAGTAATCAAAATGGCACTGGTACACGACCTCGTGGAAATCGACGCGGGCGACACCTTTCTCTACGACGAAGCGGGCAACGCCAACAAAGCCGAGCGCGAGGCAAAAGCCGCCGACCGCATCTTTGCGCTCTTGCCTGCAGAACAGGGCCGCGAAATACGCGCATTGTGGGAAGAATTTGAAGCAAAAGAAACGCCCGAAGCAAAATTCGCGGGCGCGCTGGACCGCTTCCAACCCTTTCTGCATAATTGCAATACTCAGGGACGCGCCTGGAAAGAACACGGGATCACTGCCGACCGCGTCTTACAAAGCAACAGCCACATCTCAATCGGCGCGCCCATTCTATGGAACCGCGTACAAGAATTGGTTGATGAAATGGTTGATGAAGGATATATTGATCCTGGGAAATAGAGAGCGAATGCCTGGAGGGAAGTACAAATTACGTGAGAATCATCAGTAAAAAAGCTCTGAGAGACTACTGGACCCGCGTCCCTGAGGCTAAATCAGAACTCGAAGCCTGGCATACAGAGGTAAAAGCGGCTAATTGGGCGTCGCCTGTTGATGTCAAAGCTAAATACGGAAGTGCCAGTATTCTAAAGGGCGGTAGAGTTGTGTTCAATATATGTGGCAACAGGTATCGTTTGGTGGTAAAGATTAATTACACATATCGAACGATCTACATTCGTTTTCTGGGAACACATCGAGAATACGACAAGATCAATGCGGAGACAGTGTGATGCACAAGCCAATAAAAACAGAAGCAGATTACAAAGCTGCCCTCGCACGTGCAGACGAGATTTTTGATGCAAAACCGGGAACATCAGAGGGTGAAGAGTTGGATTCACTCGTTACTTTGATTGAGCATTACGAAGATACAGCCTACCCAATTGACCTGCCCGACCCAATTACGGCCATCAAGTTTCGGATGGCCCAACAGGGGCTAAAGCCAAAGGACCTCGTCCCCTACATTGGAAATGAAAGTAAGGTCTCCGACGTACTATCGGGCAAGTGTCCTTTGAGTGTAGCTATGATCCACAAACTCATCAATGGCCTTGGCATTCCCGCCGAAGCGCTCTTGCAACAGCCAGACTCAAGCGCATCTCGCAAGCCATCAGAGAAAGTTTACCAAAAATGAACTGGGATAAATGCACAGCTGTCGAACGACATCCGGCCAAAATGAGTGGAGCCTGGGTATTTCGTGGAACGCGTGTCCCTGTATATGCCCTGTTCGAAAATCTTCGAGAAGGCGCTTCCGTTGAGCAATTTCTCGATTGGTTCCACGGCGTCGAAGAGTGGCAGGTGAAAGCTGTTCTGGATCACGAAGCAAAGGCCCTGAGGGATCTCTGTTTGACAACACCAATTTGATTATCGAGCCAAAATTTTACGGCCAACGGGAGGACCACACATGAGCGAAACACTCAAGGAACTATTGAACGACAGTTTTGACCGGCATGCAGACCGCACGGCGGTTCGCGTATTGCGTCAGCCAGAGGAACCCGGCGAAAGGCGATTGCAATACGTGCCGTTGACATATCGGCAATTGAAGGCACAGCGAGACCGATTGGCATCGGGCCTGGCGCAAATAGGATTGGAAAAGGGGCAGCGCATCGGACTATTGACCGATGGCGGTCTGGAATCTGTCCTGGTCTTTCTATCCTGCGACATACTGGGACTATCCGCAGTGCCGATCTGCAACAAATTGCCCGATGACTTGCTCGTACACAGCATCAACCATTCGGGCATTGCCTATTTGTTCACAGATGAAAGAAGTTTGGAACAGGTCGAGCGCGTGCGCGAACAACTGAACAATCCCCCTCAGATCGTCCTGACAGAAGGACAGGGCGATAACGCACGCTCATTTTTTGAACTAACGCAACAAGGCGCGGAATCACCGCTGCCAGACATAGCAATAGAACCCGATGACGAATCGAAAATCGTGTACACATCGGGATCATCGGGATTGCCCAAAGGCGTGATACAAACCCATCGCAATCTCGTCGGCAATATCCTATCCGTATGGGATACGATCAGCAACCGCGACCCGGTCATCTTATTCAAATCCGCGCCCGACTATCACACCATGGGCATATTAAATATCTATTACCCCCTGGCAAAAGGCTGGACACTGGACCTGGCGCGGTCGCCGGATCGCGTACTCGTGGATATTCGATATTCTGAACCCGAAGGTTTTTTAACCGTCCCCCTGATCTTAGACAAAGTATTTGGCAACGTGCGAAAAGAAATTGATGCTGGCGGTGCAAAAGGCACATTAATCGCCCGGTCACTGCGCGCCAAACAGCGCATTACACGCGGTGAAGCATCGTTCATCGACCGCCTCGTCAACGCCACACTGGGCAAAAAAATCGTCGGACAAATCAAAGAAAAACTCTCGCAGCGCGTGGGCAGCCGCCTCGAATTGTTAATCGTCGGCTCCGCAAAAGCCGACCCCGAAGCCCTCGACTTTTTCCAGGACGTACTGGACATCACCTCCCTCGAAGGTTATGGCGTCACCGAATGCAGCCCCCTGATCGCGGCAAATGTGCTGACCGGACAAAAAACAGGCACCGTTGGAAAGCCATTACAAGAAGTAAAAATCATCGCCGAAACAGGCGAGGAAATCGCCCACGGTGACCCAAAAACAGAGACCTATAGCGGCAGCGGCGATGGCATTGGCGAGTTGTGGGTACACGGCAACCACGTCATGACGGGGTACCTCAACGACCCCGAACGCACCGCCGAAGTACTCGTAACCGATGAAACGGGCAAAGTGTGGTATCGCACGGGTGATTTATTCAGCATGGACGACGAGGGATTCTTGACATTTCAGGGACGCTTTGGACGGCAATTTAAATTGAGCAACGGCGAATTTGTCAACCCAGAACGTCTCGAACGCATATTCGCTCGCGCATCGCTCATAGAACACGTCTTAATCTGCGGCGATCAGACCCGCACATTCCCACTACCCATCGTCACCGTAAATGTAGAAGAAGCACAATTGCAAACAGATATTCCCGATCTGCCCACAGACGATGAGGAAGCCCTGTACAGCCATCCCGCAATAGCCGAGCGCATCCGCGAGCAACTGTTAAAAGAAGCCACGGAATCTGGCCTTCCCGCGCACGAGCGACCACAAAAAGTGCTGGTCCTGCCAGACCAGTTGAGCGAAGAAACGGGAACCCTCACGCGGGGACTGAAAAAGGTCGTACCCAAGAGAATAGAAGAAATTTACGCAAACGAAATCGCCGCAGCTTATGACGGGTAATCCCCATGCCAATTTTCAATCCCAATAAACTGCGGCGCATTGGCCGCGAAGTCTTCGAACGCATAGGTGCAACGCCCGAAGAAGCCCGAATCGTGGCCGATCTGCTCGTATCGTCCAATCTCGCGGGACACGACTCGCACGGCGTAGTCCGCATTCCGCAATACGTATCCGGCGTTCAAAGCGGTCAAATACAACTCGGAACAACCGTGGAAATCGAACGGGAAACTGATGCAACAGCCGTCGTAAACGGGCACTGGGGATTTGGGCACGTAACCGCAACAGAAGCCATGCACATCGCCATCCAAAAAGCCCAAAAAAGTGCTGTCGGCATCGTAACAGTACACCAGTGCAATCACATCGGGCGATTGGGTGGCTATCCCGTCCTCGCCGCGGCTGAAAACATGGCCGGACTAATGAGCAACAACGGCCACGGCGCCGACCTCTCGATGGCACCGTGGGGAGGACTGGGACGCATCTTGCCCGCGAATTGCCTCGCCGTTGCATTTCCTTCGGACCGCGACTTTCCCATTGCGCTGGACCTGACCGCCGCAACTGCGGCAGGTGGCAAAATGCGGGTCGCTCTGGCCCGGGGCGAACGCGTACCCAAAAATTGGCTCATCGACGCCGAAGGCAACCCCACAACTGACCCCGCGGCTTACGTACACGGCAATGCCGCACTAACCCCCTTTGGCGACCACAAAGGATATGGCCTATCATTCATCTTCGACATCTTATCCGGCGCCCTATCCCCCGCCGGTTGCACCCGCGAAAATTCACCCGTAACGGGCAATGCCCTATTTGTACAGGCCATTCGCATCGATGCGTTCCAGCCCATCTCCGACTTTAAAGCCGAAATCGGACAATTCATCGACTACGTAAAATCGGCAAAAACCGCGCCGGGATTCGACGAAATACTCGTACCCGGTGAACGCTCCTACCGCACGGGCTGCGAACGCGAGGCAAATGGGGTCCCCATAGAAGAAACGACCTGGGAACAAATTTGCGAAACCGCAAAAAAATTCGATGTAGAAATTTAAAAATGCTTTAACCATCTACCTGCGTATCCATCTTACCACGATCCATCAAAAGGAAAAGGACATTTGACCTGTGGCTCAAACGGTTTATCTTGAAACATCTATTTTTAGCTTCTATTAAGATGGGACATATTCGCCGGATCAATACTCTATTGGGGCTTTATGTGCCAATGTTAATAACACCTCTGGAACTCATGGGAGATGAATAGCCATGGATACATATTACGAATTGATTGAAAGCATCCGAGAAAGCCGGAAGCTTATGTCTGAAGCATGCGATCATAATTCGGATAAATACATAGCCTATTTAAAATCGTTCAATACGAAGTATTCAGATCAAGTGAAATTATTCCAGGAATCGCAAGGCTCTAAGTTCGCAGGGCAGACAGCGCCCCTGAAGTAAACGACCATCCGCTGAATTTACTATCTCTTGCCCTCTGCCAACTACCTGCGGTAAATGTACTCTCCTTCTTATGGCTCCCTACCTCCAAATGGTATGAAACAATAACTCACAGCCTCAAAGAAAAAACCCGCCCTTACTTATAGAGCGGGTTTTTTGTTAAACCGCATTATTCTTTCGAATCAGGTGGATCAGGTGGATCAGGTGGATCAGGTGGATCAGGTGGTTCGGGCGGCGTAGGCGGTTCAGGCGCATCTCTCTCAATATCTTCATCTGAATGCAAGCTCAGACTGCCCCGGCCGAGTTCAATCGCAACCTTGGAACCGCCGCCATTGAGTTGACCCGTCACGACCTGTGAGGTACGCGACACGCCGGTAATAGACAGGGGCAGGTCGGTCTGGATACTTCCGCGCCCTACATAGCCGTGTACATCAACAGCCGAACCATCGGGAATGGTGAGATCGACTCCGCCATCTTTATTTTGAATCGCATAGTCATCGCCAATGGGTTTGTGTGGACGCACCGCAATATTGCCGCCGCGGCTTTGTATCATGACGCCCGCTTCGGGATTTTCAATTTCAACAGCACCCCGGCCTGTATGGACAGTAATTGCACCGGCAATATTTTTCAGGCGCGTTGTACCGCGATTATTTTTTGCAACCACACGTCCCCCAACCCGCTCGGCTTTAATTGAACTGTGGTTATTTTCTGCAATAAAATCGCCACCAATTTCTCGAACAGTGATGGGAGCAAGATTATTTTTTGCCTGCACATTGCCGCCTGCGCGGTCAACTTCAATCGGGCTATGCCCTGCTTTCACAGCAAAATCACCTCCAATTTCTCGAACGGCAACAGGTCCATGGCGTACATCCACCACGACATTGCCCCCTATATGATCACCCTCAAGCCTACCGTGATGTATGTTAATTTCGGCATTGTGCTCGATACTTCGACAGACGAAATCGCCGTGATGCGTTTTTACCGTAGCCGAACCGGAGACAGCATCGATACTCGTATCGCTATGGCGTGCGTCAATTGACAAATCACCGCCAGCATGTTGCACCGCAATATCGCCGTGGTGCTGCTTGATCCTTATATTGCCCGACGCGCCTTCAAAAATCGTTTTGCCATGGTGATTGTTGAGGACTGCTGCACCATCAATCTTGGGAAGCGTGATATTGCCGTGCCTTGCTCGCACATCGAGATCAACTTTTTCGGGATGACGCAACTCAAAGTCGATCCGCACAGATCGAACCGGATCGTCTTTTTTCCGTTTGGGCACATTGGGTTGTATCTGCACAGCACCAGACTCCCGCCGTATTTGAATATCAATCTGTTCGGCAAAAGTCTGCACCGCTTCTTCATCAGTTCCCCAAACCGAGATCTTCGCGTCAATCTGGACCTCATCGCGATCCCAAATTTTTGAGATAACATGGCCTCTTGGCGTCCGTACGGATAGACGATCAGAGACCTGGATCGGTGTTGTCTCAACAAATTGTCGAACAGCTTTTTCGGGATGCTTTCTATCGCTATCTTCCACCCATTGTGAAACGGCTTCAGACGCTGTTTGCATCGCCTCCTGAACAATCTCCCCCACATCGGGAATTGAGCGCGTGGCTTCGCGCACTATGCGATTGACATCGGGCATCGCCTCGCGCACCGCGCGTCTGGCTCTGGGCATCGCCTCGCGCAGGGTCTCTTGCGCTTCCCGGATGCGTTTTTGCACCTCAACCTGAATATCTGCGCCGCCAGAGCGTCGCCGTCGGCGTTGGCGCTGACGACTTCCATTGCGTCTGCGCTGGCGACCTTCACCTTGCGGTTCTTCTGCAGTATCCCCGAGCGCATCGAGTAATTTCACGGCGTCTTCTGCCGTTATTTTTCCATCCTGAATCATCTCGAGAACCTTCATGCGTTCTTCTTTCACGATATACTCCTTTCTTTATTTATCCTTTTAAGTTCTTCCGCTGCATCCTCCACTGAAATCTCACCGGATTCGAGACGGTCGAGAACCTCTTGCTGAGACGCAACGGACAAATCCTCCACCTCGGGATGTGTTCCCGTTGCAAAACCGAGTTCTGCAATCACATCGTCGAGATGATTGCGAATCGTGCTATAGGGCACGCGGAGTTCGCGCGTCATCTCTTTGACATTGCCGCGCAATCGGACAAATGTCTCGACAAAAGTCAGATTTTCGGGCGACAGACGGTTAAAAATTGTGGGCTGAAATTCTCCAATAACCTCACATTCACATCTCGTACAGCGAATGCGGGTGACAATCACCTCATTCTGGCAGGCAGGACATTTCTCAATAATTTTACGCA
>VXRD01000132.1 GCA_009838845.1 Gemmatimonadota bacterium
CCCCCACCCCACCTATTTTTTTCCACCCCCACCCGGCAAAACTATATCTATTCGGGTCTCGGGGGCTGGTTTTTTTTTAAAAGATACAGCTGTGGGGGGGGGGGGCGTTTGGGGGGTATAACTGGATTACGCAGTGGGTGGGCGCGATGGCGGCGCCGAGATATTATGCGTCGCCCGAGAACCGGTGGCAGGAGTTGATTTTTGACTATTTGCCCTGGTGGATGTTTCCCTCGAATTTTCCAGGGGTGACAGAGGGCTTTTTTCTCGGACTGGAGGAAGGTGCGGCAGTGCCGTGGGGGGCGTGGATAGCTCCGATTTTTTGGGCTATGTCCGCCGGGCTGGCGATGACGGCTATTGGGCTGGGTTTGACGGCGGTGTTCCAGAAGCAGTGGGTTCGGCACGAACGGCTGACGTATCCACTGGCGCAGGTTCCGCTCGATTTGACGGAAGGATTCGACGGCAAGCGCGGCTGGCCGCCTTTTATGCGGAACTGGCTGTTCTGGGTGGGGTTTGCCGTGGCTGCTCTCCCATTGTTGTGGAATCTGATCGAATACTGGACGCCGGGTTTTCCCAGGCTGGCAATTTTTGACCCTTATTATGGTCCCAGAGGTCCCAGAGGTGCTGTATTGTCGCGTTATTTGTCGCCGTTCTCCTATCGAATTTTGCCCCCTGTGCTGGGGTTTACATTTTTGTGCGATCTGAATATCCTGTTTAGTATCTGGTCTTTGTGGCTGGCCGGGCAGGCGGGGCTTTACGGGATGTCCAGGGTTGGATTTTCAGTGGGTTTGGCCGGGCAAGAAGCCAAACCCACTGCAATTTTGGGTTTGTTTACCCATGGCGTGAGCATGGGGCTGTCGATCTGGGCAATTTGGGTTGCTCGCGGTCATCTGAGAAAGGTTTTTCGGCAGGTGTTACGCCCATATGTAGGTGGGGAGGTGGAAACCGCGATTTTGTCTCCCCGATTAGCTGTGTGTGGAATTTTGGGCGGTGGTATTTATATGGTTTTCTGGTTGTACAGCGCGGGTTATAGCGCGGGGATTGGGCTGGCCTGGCTGTTGCTTTTCTGGGCGAGTATTCTGGTGGTGATGAAGTTTTTGGCGGCGAGTGGATTTGCGTATCTGTTTCCGAGTTTCGGTACGTCGATCCTGGATATGACAGTGGGAGCCAGCCGGATGCAAGACGCCACACAGGTGGGGCTTCGACTGGTGAATTGGCGTTTGCTGGCAGGTTGGCGTTTGCCGGCAGCATTGCCCCATGTGGAACGCCTGGTGAGTCCGGCAAAGCGAGTTGGATGGGTGGTGATTGGGAGCCTGATGTTGGGGATGCTGGCGGCAATTCTCTACACGGTGTCCATCTGCTATGAATCGGGGGGGAGCACTTTCCGCACATGGTCTCTGGTGGGTGCGCCAGTGGGGATGTACGAGGGTATTGCCAAGGCGGTTGCAGAGACAGATCGCACTGTAACCGATCCGGGAAAAATTGGCGTGTGGGTTCTGGGTGGCGTAGTTGCGGGGGTTATTCAGGTGATGCAGAGTCGGTTTTCCTGGTGGCCGTTTCACCCGCTGGGTGTGATGCTGATGTCGAGCGGTTATGTTCGGCTCTATGTGCTGGATATTTTTCTGGTGTGGCTGAGCAAATTGCTGGTTCTCAGTTTTGGGGGTATTTCACTTTATCGAAGGGTTAAGCCGTGTTGTTATGGGTTGATTGTGGGGTATGTGTTTGCCGTGGGATGCTCTTTTTTGATTGATTTGATCTGGTTTCCCGAAGGGGGGCATTATATCCACGGGTATTAGTGAAGTGTGAAGTAGGAGTCATTCTTGCGATAGGTGCGGCAGGTAGCCCTGTTGCTGGAGTATTTGAATCAAAGATTCGGGGTTTGCCGTATTGTTGAGGGTTGCAATAGTTGGAGAAATGCGGTCGTCTAATGCCTGGGCAATGCGGGGTTGGGCGTAGAGTTCGTCAAGCAATTCTCGCGTGGCGGTTTTGACTCGTCCGATGGCGGGGAGGATTTCGATTTCACCGTATTTGTCGTCACATTCGGCAATTAAAGTATCGACCATGTCGGGCAGGCCGCTTGCGCTGTGCTGTGTCAAAAATGAGCGTATCTCGTCCCCTGACAAACCGCGCGCGAATGCGCGGCGAATCGAGTCGCTAGAGAGATGGAAACACGCCATTACATCCTGTGTTTTGAGGTCTCCGAGGACGCACAGTCTGAGATAGTGCGCGCATGGAAGATCCGGCGGGGATAGAACTTCAAAATTGGGCTGTACAATAAATTTTGCCTCTGAATTTTGCAGGGGTATTTGTTCGGTCAGTGCATCGTCATGCGTGTCGTGCAATAGAGCGTAGCCCGCAGGGGTGATCTGAAAGACCGCCTTTTTGCTGTGCTGCAATGGTGTAGAGAAATTGGGGAAGTTGCCCACGCGGACGACGCCCATCCAGGTGAGCGCACCTGTGATGGCGCGGCGCAGCAATTCATCGGCGGTGGTTCCGGTATGAGATGGGTCTTTGGCAAAATGTCGAAAAGGCTCTGAAAGACGCGTCAGAAATTGATAATACGATGGGTACTTCATCCATGTGTCGGTGGGGCAATGCCGAAGGCTTCGCACGATTTCACTGCGAATATTCTTGAGTACTTGCATTCGGGCACTGGTGGCTTTGGTACGGTCGGAAGCCCACTCATTCCACCGCTCGCTGTGAAACCAGAAGTCAAAGCACGCCTTGCGTATGTCGATGATTTGCCCCATCTGGGTGCCGGCATCCGAGGCGGTATGCCAGACCGTATCATGGGGCTTTATCAGTCCCGTTGTTTCGGCAAAGAGCGTGAGAAATTCAATATAGCCCGGATCGTCCTGGATATGGCAGTATTTGTTCGCGTCGCGCAAATCGGTTTTGGATATGCCGCCGTGTTTGAGCCTGCGGGGCAAGCGTTGTGTAACAATGCCGAGCAATGTGGTCAGGTCTTGGATGAGAAAGGCGGTATTTTCGCATATCGCGGCGGGGGCAGGAGCGGAGATTTCGAGGAGGGTTTCGAGGCTGTTTTCGAGTTGCCCCCCCTGGGATTGGGCGATTTTAGACAGGGTAGCGCACAGGTCTGAAGCGAGATATATCGCGGCGTTGGGGGCGTGAAGATCGCGGTTTGGCGCGTAAAAGATCGGCATTTTCCAGAGCATGTCTTCCAATTCACGGACTGCGGATTCCCCCAATTTATCGGCGACTTCGCTGCGCGTGATCGCGTTGGCGGGGAGAAACAAATCGAGAATGGCGCGGCGGTCTTCGCTGAGTGTGTTGAGGTAGGCGTGTAGTGTTTTAATGTCGAGCAGGGTATCTCTTATGGCGTTGGATACGATGGGTTTGCGCATGTCTGAAAGGCGCAGGCCAATCTGATCTGCAAAAGCTCGAAGCAAACCCACAGATACGGGTTTCAAGATGACGAGCAACCGGCCCTGATCTGCGTCGGGAATGGGGATGGATTTGAGCAGTGATTCGGGAATGCCGATTAGAACGTCTGAATCACCCAGTGTGTGCACATCTCGAAATACGAGACCGGTCAGGTCACTGAGTTGGGCATGGAGACGGGGAAGAAATCCGTTGGCAAATTTTTCAACGGCTTCGACTTCCAATAGCTCGCCCCCTTCGGCGGCAAGGGTCTGTACCATCGCGTGCTGTTCAGGGGATAGGGAACGGAGGCGTTTTGCTACGCGCTCTGGATCGGGGAGTACGCGGCAGAGCGCGTCGGCGAGGATGGTTTTGTTGCTGCCACCGGGATCAATACCCACGTCGCGGGCGAGTTGGCAGAGCGTGTCGAACGGATATTGCGTGAGCGCGGTGCGTAGTTTCATGATGGGTACAGTAAAAATAAGACACTTACAAAACTGTAAGTGCCTAAAAAAAAGTGGAGCCGAGCGGGATCGAACCGCCGACCTTTTGACTGCCAGTCAAACGCTCTCCCAGTTGAGCTACGGCCCCACATCTATACGCAGTCAAGAGTAACAAAATGGGATGGGTCTGTCAAGCAAAAAGCCGATTGCAGACTACGCGTTCTCTTCGCCGATGAGTTCGACAAATTCCTCTTCATTGAGGACATCGATGCCCAATTGTTCAGCTTTTGTGCGTTTAGACCCAGCTTTTTCTCCTGCGATAACGAGGGTGGTTTTGCCGCTGACGCTGGAAGTGGGTGTGCCGCCGAGGGCGCGAATGAGGTCCTGGGCTTGCTGGCGACCCCAGCGGGTGAAGGTGCCGGTAATGACGACTATTTCGTCGGCGAGGGGTTTGGGACCTGTGTCGGCAGGGGTTTCAGATTTGAGATTGATACCTGCTCTGCGAAGTTTTTCGACGATGGCCCAGTTGTCTTCATCCTTGAGATAGGCGTGGATGCTTTCTGCGATGGCGGCGCCTATTTCGTGTACGGCTTCGATTTCTTCGGGCGGTGTGTCGCGCAAGCGGTCAATGTTGTGGAAGTTGTCGGATAGCGCGCGCGCAACCGTGGCACCTATATGGCGAATGCCCAGGGCGAAGAGTACGCGGTGAAATGGTTGTTGTTTGCTCGCTTCGAGCGCGTCGAGGACGTTTTGAGCCGATTTTTTTGCCATGCGTTCGAGGCCCTCGAGTTGCTCTAACTCGAGGTTATAGAGATCGCCGACATCGCGGACGAGTTCGTTATCGACGAGTTGCTCAACAAGAGCAGTTCCCAGGCCCTCGATATCCATTGCCGTGCGCGAGGCAAAGTGACGGATATTGCCTTTGAGTTGCGCGAGGCATTGGGAATTGTCGCAGCGAATGGCGACTTCGGTTTTGTCTTTAATGAGGGGACCGTTGCAGACGGGGCAGTTTTTTGGGAATTCGAATGCGATGGTGTCTTTTGCGCGTTTGGCTGTGACCACGCGCACGACTTTGGGGATGACGTCGCCGCCTTTTTCGAGGATGACTGTATCGCCTTCCCGGATGTCTTTGCGCTCGAGTTCTTCGGCGTTGTGCAATGTGGCGCGGCTGACGGTGGTGCCCGCCAATTGCACGGGTTTGAGGTTTGCCACCGGGGTGATAACGCCTGTGCGCCCGACTTGAAGGGTAATGCGTTTGAGCACGGTTTCGGCTTGTTCGGCTGAGTATTTGTAGGAGATTGCCCAGCGGGGACTTTTGGATGTGGCGCCGAGTTTGTTTTGTTGTGCGATGCTGTTGACTTTGATGACGATGCCGTCGATGTCATAGGGTAAATCCGGACGCTTTTCCTGCCATTCGCGTGCCTGGGCGATGATGTCGTCAATATTGTCGCACAGGGCGCGGTTGGCGTTGACGGGCAGGCCCAGGCGTTCGAGGTAGGAGAGGTTTTCGCCATGGGTTGGTAGCTGTATGGCGGGCGAGCGGAAAGAGTACGCAAAAAAGCTCAGGCGACGCTCGGCTACCTGTTGTGCGTCTTGTAATTTGAGCGAGCCAGATGTGGCGTTGCGCGGGTTGGCGAAGGGGTTTTCCTCATTTTTTTCGCGCAGGACGTTTATCGCGTCAAAGGTGTTGTGATCGAGATAGACTTCGCCGCGGATTTCGCAGTAGGGTACGGGGTTACTGAATAACCCTATTTCAGCACAGGCTTTGAGGCGGATGGGTATGGATTTAATGGTTTTTACATTCGGTGTTATGTCTTCGCCCTGTGTGCCATTGCCGCGGGTGACGCCGCGCGTGAGCAGGCCGTTTTCGTAAATCAGGCTCAGGGCAACACCGTCGATTTTGAGTTCGGCGACATATTGCAGTTCTTCGTCGGGTAGTTCGCGGCGGATGCGGTCTTCAAAGTCTCTGAGTTCGTCTTCTGAATAGGTGTTGTCCAAACTGAGCATGGGGATGTCGTGTTGCACGGTTGGAAATTCTCGGGTCAGGTCAGAGGTTACGCGCTGTGTGGGGGAATCGGGTTGGATCAAATTGGGATGTCGCGCTTCCAGGTCGCTCAGTTCGCGCATAAGTGTGTCATATTCCCGGTCAGAAATCGCGGGAGCATTGAGCACGGCGTATCGGTAATTGTGTTCGTTGAGTTGTTCAACGAGTTGTGCAATGCGGTTGGTGGGAGTCATAAAAAAAGGTACTCGGGCATTAATAAGGGTTGATCAGGTCCGAAGCAATGGATTCTCCTGATCTCTTCCCCAGTGGGCGGGGTTGTCCAATTCAATGCTGCATTTAGTATAGCCAATTTTGTCCGCATATTCAAGGTGGGCGCGATGTTTACCCACCAATAATTTTCGCCAGAAACCCCCCGTTAGTTTTCAAGCAAAAAGAAAAGCGGCGAGTCCCAGTAGCATGCCCGCTTTGAGGAGTTTGCTGAGGTATCCGAGGGTGTCTTTTTGCCAGAGGCGGATGAGGACAAAGATGAGCAAAAGGTTGAGGAAGAGAATCAGGCAGAGATAGATCGAACTGTAAATGCCCAGGAGCGCGGGCAATGGAGTCGCGATGATGAGGATTGCAAAGATGCCGGTGATCAGAATGCGCGCGATGTTTTCGCCCCAGGAGATGGGTACAGTGCCGCCCGATAACTGGCGGTCGCCCGCGCTGTCTTCGAGGTCTTTGAGAAGTTCGCGGCCCAGGTGAAACAGAAAGGCAAAGCCCACAATGAGATAGGGGGCAGATATGTTTTCAACGGTTGCGCCACCATAGAGAAATGCCAGACCGCCGAGCGCACTTACTGTGAGATTGCCGATGAGAGGCACGCGTTTGAGATAGGTATTGTAAAGGATCAGGCACGCGATGGCGATGAGGGCAATGGCGAGGGCTGGCGTTGGCAAGGGGAGGGCGAGGAGAATGCCCGTGAGGAGGAAAATACCCATTTCTATGCGGGCGATGCCGAGGGATAAACGCCCTGAAGGGAGTGGGCGGTGCGGTTTGTTTATGCGGTCTTCGGTTATGCCACACAGGTCATTGAGCACGTTGCCCCCTGCGGTGATGAGGGCGGCGGATAGCGCGGCAAAGAGCAGGAGTTCGGTGATGTTGTGAATCCCCAGCCAGCCGCCGAGGAGTACTGAGGCAAAGGTTATGAGGCAGTTGATCGGGCGAGAGAGTTCAATCGCGGCGTAAAATCTGGTCTTGCGGAAGGCCATGTTTTTCAGGCTTCATCAAAGACATCGTCTGCGTCTCGAATGGTGTAGCGATAGCCCTGTTCGGTGAGGAAGGTCTGGCGATTTCGAGCAAATTCTTGTTCGCGGGTGTCGCGCGTGACGAGGGTATAAAAATGAGCCAGGCTGCCGTCGGATTTGGGGCGCAGAATGCGCCCGAGGCGCTGGGCTTCTTCCTGGCGCGAGCCGTAAGTGCCAGAAATCTGAATGGCGACACTGGCGTCGGGCAGATCGACGGCAAAATTGGCGACTTTGGACACGACGAGGATCTTGATTTTGCCTTTTCGAAATGCTTCGTAGAGGAGGTCGCGGTCTTCGGTGGGAGTTTTGCCCATTATTAACGGGGCGTCGAGTTCTCGTGCAATATATTCGACCTGGCGGATGTATTGCCCAATGACGAGGATTTGGTCGCCTTTGTGTTTTTTGAGCAGGTGCTTGACCATGTGGATTTTGTCGGCATTTTCCGATGCAATTCGGAATTTGGCGCGTCTATCTGCTATGGCATAGCTGAGCCGCTTGCCCTGTGGCAGTAGCAGGCGAATTTCACAGCATTCTGCGGTTGCTATCCAGCCGCTGGATTCGAGCTCTCGCCAGGGCACGTCGTAGCGCTTGGGTCCGATGAGCGAAAAGACATCGGTTTCGAGGCCATCTTCGCGCACGAGAGTGGCTGTGAGACCCAGACGACGTCGGGATTGCAATTCGGCGGTAAAGCGAAATACGGGCGCGGGAAGCAGGTGGACTTCGTCGTAAATAATGAGACCCCAATTGCCCTGATTGAAAATACCGAAGTGGGGGAAGTCCTCCTCCCGGCTCTTGCGATAGGTCAGGATATTGTAGGTGGCAATGGTAACGGGCCGAATTTCTTTGCGCTCGCCAGAATATTCGCCTATCTGGTCGTCGGTGAGGCTCGTTTTGTCGATGAGTTCTGCTTTCCACTGGCGAGACGCCGTGATATTGGTAGTCAGGATCAGGGTTTCGCACTGGAGGGTATTCATCGCGGCCATGCCCACAATGGTTTTGCCCGCGCCGCAGGGCAAGACTACTGTGCCGCTTCCGCCATCGGGACCTCCGCCCGCGTGGAATATATCGACGGCCTCGCGCTGATAATCGCGCAATGCGAAGGGATTGCCCGATAGAGCAGTCTGGCGATGTTGAAATTTGAGTGTTCTGCCTTTGAGGTATCCCGCGCGATCTTTGACCGGGAATCCAATGCGCGTGAGGGCCTGTTTGAGGTGCCCTCGATAGAGAGGCAAAATGCGAATGCGATGGGCGTTGAGTCGCTTTTCAATATAGGGCTGGACGGTTTTGTGGCGGCAGATTTCGAGAATGATTAGCGGGTCTTCGGAAGACAGGATGAGCGCGTCGTCTTCTTTGTCGAGATAGACTTTGCCATAGCGACTCATTGCCTCGCGGATTTCAACCCCCACATTCTGGGGAATGTCGTATTTGCCGTAGGTTTCGAGGGTGGTGATGATTTCTTCGGTGGTGACACCGGCTGCGGCCGCATTCCAGAGCGAGAGGGGGTTGACGCGGTACGTGTGTATGTGCTCGGGGCTTTTTTCCAATTCGGCAAAGCGCACGAGCCGATCTCGCGCCGCTTCGTATCTGGGCGAGTTGACTTCGACGAGAATCGTCAGGTCGCTCTGGATGATGAGGGGATTTTCAGGGTTGTAGTTCATATTTTATATGCGTTCTACCGTCACGTAATACGCGCCGGCGAGGCGATTGCCACTCGCGTCTATCCACCACGTTTGCAAAGTTGTGGGACCGCTCGACAAATCCACTGTAAATGTTACGGATAGGTCGTCGGGGCGCACGTCCATTTCCTGTTCAGATCCTCCGATCTGCATCCACGCCCGATCCACGGGTAGTGCTTTTCCAGCCATCAATGTGCCGTCAACGCCTTCCATCACGGGGGCTGGTGCTGTAATTGCGAGATTCGATTCTCTGGGCCAGCGCCGCAAGGTGATGTCGTATTTCCCGGATTGTGTAACTGCGAGTTGCCAGATACCGCTGTCCATCACACATCCGCGTACGCCTCCGGGATTGTCGCAATAGACCCCCATCCAATCACAACTGGACAATCGCGTGGATTTTTCCTCCTTTGTCCCAATGGAAATGGGGAAGTAAATATCGAGGTTTTTGCCGAGCGCGTCCCACCACGCATCGTAATGCGCCCGCATCTTTTGCACGACATGGGGATGCTGGTCGGCGATGTTGTGTTTTTGCGCGGGATCGCTGTCGAGGTGATACAGTTCGGTATAATCCACGAGACGCCAGCGATTCCATAAAACTGCAGCATTGCCTTTGCGCGTGGTTCGGTTTCCCTTTGGGACATTGTGGCCGTATTGTACGACGAGCATCCGGTCTTCCAATTCTTCGCGTTCGCGCAAGAGGTCGGTTAGAGAAACGCCATCACAGGCAGTTCCTTCTGGTTCGTCGAGACCGCAGAGGGAGATCAGGGTTGGCAATACATCTGTACCGTGCGTGGGATCGGGTATATCGCGGGGATCTCCCAACTGCCCTTCGGGCCAGCGAATAAAAAATGGAACGCGATGACCGCCTTCATAGAGCGTGGTCTTTTTTCCGCGCATGCCAGCGTTGTACACGGTTTCCCCGTTTGCCGTCCCATTATCGGTCATAAAAATCAAAATGGTATTGTCGCGCAGTCCGGTTTTGCGGAGAAAGGCGTCGAGCTTGCCCATGTTTTCGTCGATATTGGCAATCATACCGTAAAAGCTGGCGACATTATATGCGACCTGGTCGAGATAGGGTTGGCGGTATGCGTCGGGGACCCAAAGTGGGGTATGGGGGGCGTTGGTGGCGATGTAAGCAAAAAACGGCGCGTCGCCCTGTTTCTCGATCCAGTCCATGGCTTCGTCAAACCACACATCTGTGCAATACCCTTCAAAAGCCTCTATTGTTCCATTGTGCCGATAGTGGTCGTCGAAATAATCATTGCCGAAATAATCTGCAGCGGATGTAATGCCCCAGGCGGGATGGTGAATCGTTTCCTGAAAACCCCGGTCCTGTGGACGGTAGGGGTAATTGTCGCCGAGGTGCCATTTGCCAAAATGCCCCGTGCGGTAGCCATTCAGGCCGAAAATATCCGCCATAGTCGGCACTTCGGGATTCATCAACGACCGCCCCATGCACACAAATGTGGCGCCATTGCGGAGCGCGTCCTGGCCTGTCAGCAGTTCGCCGCGCGTTGGCGTACACATGGGCGCGACGTGGAAATCCGTGAACCGAATGCTCTCGTTGTGTAACGCGTCTAAATTATGCGTTTTTATGATCGGATTGCCGTGGCAAGAGAGATCGCCATATCCCTGATCATCGGTCAAAACAAAAATTACATTGGGTTTGTACATATCTTCTCCGGAAAGATCATTTGTCTTGAAAAAACGCGCGGTGAATGGTGAAAGATTTGGCGACGAGATCTACCCGTCTCAAAATGGGGGCTTTTTTTTTGTTGGGCGAATAAAGCCCTATGTCGATAAAAAATAGCCGGTTGAGATCGACATCGACAAAAGCATAGCTCTTAAAGGGGCCGCCTTTCCACTCGGCTTCATTTTCCCAAAGGCCCTGAAGTACTACGGCGAGTTTGCCCGCAAATTCGGTTTGTCTAACTGTGACTTCGCCCAGGACAATGCGATCGCCGCCAAACCACTGTCCCGTGATGTCATCCCGCTTTTGAATAACCCAGTCTTCGGTGAGTTGATCGGGGTGTACATCGTCTTCCCAATAGACGGAAAGCCAGCGGTTAGGATTATCTCTGGCAAGCACGACAAAGTTGGGATAGGTTTCGAGGATACGATAGCCAAAGGGCACGCGTACATTCCAACCATAGGTCTTGGCGAGTTCCTGGGTGACATCTTTGCGTTCGCCAAAGCTGTAAACATTTTCTCGCACACTGTGATCAACGGCATTTTCCAGAGTGCTATACAAACGATCGGATTCCATAAAGAGGTTTTCAACGGTAGTCTCTATATTTTTTCCCGATACGATATAAAGGGTTTGATCTTTGGCCCACACATCTTTTTTCCAGGTTACACCTGCACGACCATCCAAAATGGCTTGTTGCACCTCGGGACTGAGTATTTCTTTGACGAATTGTGCGGTGGGATGGTTGGCATTGAGGGGCGCAATAACCATGAGGCTTTTTCGCTGTTCGTGTTTGTGTGCCTTGAGGAAATTGACATCGCCCAATGCAATTTCATAAATGCGCTCGGCCTGAGGCGTATAGATAACGGTTTCAAAAATTTCGCGGAGGGGGTCTTCCAGCGTTTGCCAATCGGTAGAGTCGGCCAGTACGATGATTTTGCGAGCGGGACCGAGAGATTCGGGCAAGTGGTTGCCACATCCGACGCACAAAAGCAGTAAAAATAGAAGAAGGCGCATAAAACGGTACCCAGTAGAAAGGGGAACGAGAAAAGATAAAGATAATAGGATTTGGAGACAGAAACAATGTTCAAATTTTACGAAATATAGTGCCGGGGAAGACGCGCGCCGAGCAGGGAGACAACTTCGTGTGAGATATAATTTCCCCATTGGGCGAGGTCGTTCACGGTGATTTTGCGGTCGCCCTGTTGCCCGAGCAGTACGATTTCCTCGCCGACGGCAACAGGCGGTATATCGGTGACATCGATCATGATGACGTCCATGCAGATCGCGCCGACAACCGGGCATGGTTTTCCGCGGATGAGAACTTGGGATTTATTGGACATCTGACGGTTGTACCCATCGGCATACCCGAGGGGCACAAGAGCGATGCGAGAGGGGCGCGTGAGCGTGTATGTGCCGCCGTAACTGAGGGTTTGGCCAGCAGAAAAGTTTCGCACTTGTGCAATCCGCGCTTTGATGGATAGCGCGGGAGAAAGCGAGAGTGCGCCAGCACCTTGCGTGGGTGGAATGCCATAGGTGAGCAATCCCACGCGTACGAGGTCAAAATGCGATTCGGGCATGTGAACGGTCATGACGCTGTTGGCGGCGTGACGCCAGGTAACAGAAATATCTGTGAGTTTGGACAGGCATGCGGAAAATGTTTTGATCTGATGGCGCGCCTTGTCCATGTATTCTGCGCGTTCCCAGGCCACATGTGTTGCGATGCCCTCGAGGAATAAGTGGGGATTCTGGTCGATTTTTTTTGCAAAGGCGAGCACCTCATCGGATAATAGGCCAAGGCGGCCCATGCCGGTATCGACTTTGAGATGTATGCGGGCGCGTGTATTGTGGCGTTTGGCTGCGGCTTCCAGCGGTGGTATCGCGTCGGGATGGCCGATGGTTTGAGACAGGTTGTGGACAACGATGCTGTCGGCCTGTTCGGGCATGGTGGGTGCGAGTACGACCACTGGTGCTGTGATACCCGCGCTGCGAAGGGCAACGCCTTCTTGCAGCAGGGCAACGCCGAGTGCAGACGCGCCGCCTTTGATGGCTGCTCTGGAAGCGGGTATGAGGCCATGGCCGTAGGCATTGGCTTTGACAATGGCCATGACCTGCGTTGTTGGCGAGACGAACTGACGGACTGCGGAAATATTGTTCGCAATGGCTGATAGATTTACTTCGATCCAGGCGGGGCGGTCGGGTTGGGGCATTTAGTAGAGTACCTCAAAGCGCGATCCCAGGTCGGGATATTTGGTGACTTCGATGCGCACGGGAAATGCCTGTTTGAGCGATTCGACGTGGGTAATAATCAATATTTTTTCAAAATCCCCGCTGATAGCCTGGATGGCTTCCACGAGGTGATCGAGTCCTTCGGCATCCTGGGTGCCAAAGCCCTCGTCGATGACCAGGGTTCTCAGGCGCGTGCCCGTGCGGCGAGATAGGAGTTTAGACAGGGCTATGCGAATAGAGAAGTCAATGCGAAAAGCTTCCCCACCCGAATAGAGTTCGTAGCTGCGTTCGCCGAGTTCGTCGCTAATTTTAATGTCGAGGGTTTCGCGCGTTCCCCCGGTTTTGAGGTCGCGCAGAGATTCCAGGGCGATTTGGGTGCGGTTGTCCGTCAGGCGCGCGAGAATGCGATTGGCTTCTTCTTCGATTTCTGGAATGGCCTGTTCGATGATGAGTGCCTGAATGCCGTCTTTGCCAAATGCGGTGGTCAGTTCGCGGTAGATGCGGATGTCGCGTTCGCAGGATTTGATTTTCTCCTCAACGGCGTTTTGTTCTGCGCTGAGTGCATCGCAGTGTTCAATTTGGGATTGCAGGGCGGCATTCTGCTGGAGCAGGTTGTCGCGCTGGGCGCGCATCTGTGCAATAGTTTTTTCCAGAGTATTGGCTTCTTCAAGGGTTGATTCGGCGCTGTTGATGGCTGCGGTGATTTCCGTCAGGCGTTGTCGCGCTTGCCCGTCGCGCTCTGTGAGTTCTGTGAGGCGTTTTTTTGCGGTGTTAAATTGCGTTTGCGCATTTTCAAGGTCGCGTTCGGCCACTTGAAGGCGTTCGTATTGCGTTGGCGCATCTTGCAGGGCGGCGAGTTGCGGAGAGATGCGCTGGTGGTGTTCGGCATTGTAATCCAGAGTGCGGATGCGCTGGTGTACCTGTTCGCGTTCTGCTTGTTCATTGGGTGCGTATTTGGCCTCGTCCAGCCATTGTTGTGCGAGGTCGCGTTTTTCTCGAAATGCGGGCAATTCCGCGAGGACTTTTTCACGCTGTTCTGAGGCGAGTTGAAGTTGGGCATTTTGTGCCTCGACAGAGTCGAGTGCTTTGAGTTTTTCGCGCAGGGTGCGGTGTTCTGCCGGGTTATAGGTGAGGTTTTCAAGCGCACTGTGGGCCTGGGATAGCGCGCGCGCATCCGGGCTGTTCTGGGTTTGTTCACGCAATTGAGTTTCCAGGTCACTGATTTTAGCCGACAATGTTTCGCTGGTTTGCACGGCCTTTTCGGCTTCTTTTAGTGCGGCTTCTGCTTCGGCGAGGTGTTGGGCGGTGTCTTCGCTCTGTGCGAGTTGGTTTTTAATTTTTTGATAGCGATGTCTGTGCTGTTCGCGTTCTGCTTCGGCTTTTTGAATATCCGACTCCAATTGTATGATCTGCGTCTGTTGTTCTCTCATCTGATTTGAGAGTTTTGTCGCTACTTCTTCGCGGTGGGTCTGGTCGAGTTCGCTGCCACATAAAGGACAGGAGGCATCCTGGACATTTTGCAAAATTTGCTGTTGTTGAGCAATGTCTTCGCGGGCTTGTTGCAGAGTGTTGAGGCGTTCGCTGTTATTTTCAATCTGAATTTTATAGGCACTACCTTTGTTGCGAATCTCATCGCGTTTGGCTTCGAGAGATTGAATTTCTTCGGCTTGTACGCGGAGGGATCGCCGCGTTTCTCGGCGCGTTTCAATGTCGGCCACCAGTACATCGGTTTGTTGTCTGTGATGTGTGTGGGTGCTGATCTCTATTTTTATATTTTCAATAGCACTGTCTATTTGTCGCTCGATGTCTCGAATATTGCGCTCAACGCGCTCCCGGTTTTCGCGTATCTCTTCCCATTCGCGATCCTGTTGTCTGGCTTTGTGCAATGCCTCGAGTTGTGTTTGAATGGTCTCGCGATCGGAGAGAAGTGCTTCTGTTTCTCGCAATGTGCGTTCTGCATCGCCAATGCGTATTTGCCATTCGCCGAGGCGGCGTTCCACTTCGTGACGCCGGTCGGCGATTTTTTGATCGAGTTCTCCTGCGCGTTTCTCAAGTGGTCTCAATGTGTGTAGTTTTGTTTGCAGGTCTGCGTCTTCTTTTTGAAGTGCCCGATATTTTTCGGCGGCATTTGTGATTTCGGCGCGTCTGTCGAGGATTTCGCGATAGGTTGCCACGTCTTGTTGCGCTTTTTCACACGCGGTTTGTTGTTCTTGCATGTCCGATTCAATGCGCGATATTTCTTTTTGAAGTGCCTCGCGCTCGGCTTCACGGCGTTCGCGTTGGGTGCGTATTTTTCGCAGTTCTTCGCGTCGATTTTCCGCGCTTTCCAATTCGCTATTGCAGGCCTGGAGTTGTGCGTTGACGCCGTCGCGCTGTGCTACAAATTCATCGCGTTTTTCAATGGTCTGCACGATGTCATCTCTTTTTGCGCGAGCGGTTGCGAGTTCTATATCTCCCTCGCGTGCGCGTTCTCGCGCGAGAGAAGACAGGTCGTCGTAATGCGATAGGCCGAGAATATCTGAGAGAAGGGCTTTTCGCTGGCTCGCTTTGCAACGCGTAAATTCGTCTGCGCGCCCCTGAAGAAGAAAAGCCGAGTTGATAAAGGTCTCATAAGTCATTCGCAACAGGGTGTCAATACTGGCCTGTGTTTGGCGCACAGCACTTTCTTCCGAGAGGGTTTTGTATGCGTTCGTTTCAGGCGAGTAAATTTGAAATTCGAGGCGGGTGGTCGCGCTTTTGCCGGTTTTGCGAAAGCTGCGGCTGATGCGATAGCGATCATTTTCGAGGAAAAATTCAAAATCAACCCGCATTTCAGTGGCGCCAATTCGCAGCAGGCCGTCGTTGGGACGGCGTTCACTGCCAGATTTGCGGGCCTCTCCCCACAGTGCCCAGGTGATGGCATCGAGCAGAGCAGATTTGCCGTGCCCATTGCGACCGCTTATGCAGGCGACGTGAAAGCCCGAAAAATCGAGGGGGGGCACGTTTTCGCCGTAGCTGAGAAAGTTCTGCAGGGAAAGGCTTATGGGAATCATTCGCCACCTCTGAGTTCTGCTTCGAGTTGCGCGCCGTAATTCTGGAGGTCTTTTTCGATGTCTTTGAGATCGGGGTGATTTTGCAAATATGCGTGGAGCGCGTCTTTTATGCCCATATCTTCTGAGATATTGGCTCTGCGTTGGTGTTTTTGTGCCCTGGGTTTGGGCGCAATGCTGGCGACCATGAACGCGTCTTTGAGCGCGTTTTTGATGGCTTTGAGGTCAACGGTATCTGTGCGGTCGCCGGGCAAATCGTAGATAACGCGCACAATGGCATCGGTCAGGGTGTGTTTGCCGATGGCTTCGAGTATGGCTGTCGTAGGGTCCTGGTCTGGGGCGATATCAACCGATACCGTGCAAAAGGGACGGGCCGGCGTGCTTACAAATTTGTAAGATGTCGTCCGCCCTGTCTCCTGAGTTTCTATTGTGACCATGACGACGCCTTTGGTTTCTCGTTCTTCGCCAAAATCAATGCGTTCAATGCTGCCGGAATACACGACAGGGGGCTGGGCATTGGGGTTGAGGTCCTGAAATTTGTGGATATGCCCCAGGGCGACGTAGTCAAAGGCGGGGTTGGCGAGTGTGCTGGTGAGAAAAACGGGATCGCGCCCAATTATTGCGGTTTGTTCAGAGCCGGACAAGGTGGCGTCGGCAGCAGCGAGGTGGCCCACGAGCACGGCGGGGATATCGGGCTTGATCTGGGTGACCAGGTTTTCAATCAGGAGGGCACCCAGGTCTTGAAGTTTTTCGACGACTTCTTCTTGCGACAGGTTGTGATAGGGCCCCTGGGTCAACAGGCGGCTGCGGTGTAGCCAGGGCAAGCAGGCAATTTGAATGGGTCCTGATTTTGTGTCAATGTCGATGAGTCGGTCTTCAGAGGCAATGTGGACACCTCTGGTGCCCAGTGTGCCAAAGATATCAACAGATGAGGCTTTGCCATAAGATACGGGGCTGTCGTGATTGCCGGTGATCATGACGATGGGAATGTCGCGGGCACTGAGCCTGTGAATGAGAGATGCAAATTCGCGCTGGTGGGTGGGCGTGGGGTCGCATGAGCGATAGGCATCACCGGCAAAGATGACGAGATCGACATCTTCTTTTATAGCTTCTTCAAACGAGAATCGCAGACTTTTGATAAAGTCTTGCAAGCGCGTGTGAAGGCCAGTAGCCGAATCGAGGCGGCCGTAATTTTCAACGCCAACATGGGTGTCGGCAACGTGTAGAAATTTGATGGACATAGCAAGAGAGGTCGTTATGGGAGGGAGAGGATAGGGGAAATTTAAAGAAGAAATAAGAACGTGGAAAGAGCAAAGTTGCACACAGCACAGGCTTATGGGCTTACCTCTGGCGAGAGTTTTACTTTAATCTGCAGTTTTGTGACATCTGTGAAGTGGATCGCCAGTTTTCTGCGGCCCTTGTTATCGGCCTGTTTGGGATTGGGAGAGGTGGGCAAGGGGATTGCGTTGAGGACTGTGAATATGGCGTCGGATGGCGATAAAATTTCCGCTTTGAGATGTTTGCCCCTGCGCGTTAGAAGGGCGGTTTGTCCGTCGAGTTTGACACTGGCTCTCGTGTGCATGAACCACCAGAGTTCAGATGGGGATTTGGCTTCAATGTCGTCGGTAATCACGACATGATTTTGGTCTATTATCTCAAAGGTGCGCTGCGCACGCGTTGCATCATCGGCATAAACATCGGTGAGATCGACAACAGCTGTCGCATGACTGGGATCAGCCTTGAAGGCGGTGATGGGACATTCGGCTTTTGGGTTCTGATCTGGACCATTGCCAGGGTTGAAGACGAGGGTGTTGTGGCCTTCGGCGCGGATGCGGTAGAATTCCCACCGTTGGCGTTTGTTGCGATGTCTTTGATAGGTTTCGCGTTCCGTGCCCGAGTCGATAGCCCATCGCTCGCCGAGTGCTTCGAGGATGAACGTGCCCTGATCCAGGTGCCGGTGCATGCCCAGATTGTAATTGCCGCCTGCCTGAATGCCCAGCACGAGGGCGTGGGGGTCTGTCCAGGAAGAACGCAGGGTGGCGACATCGGCTTTGCGAAAGTGTTTGTCGAGGGGCAGGGTGCCGGGGTCAAAGTCTTTTGCGCTGTCGTCGAACCACAGCAAGTCGAGCACTGTGCCCCTGCCGTATTGCCTGAGCGTGTCGTAGCGAAACCAACTGTAGTGTTGTATGCCGTAGTGCGTGCCCATCCAGAAGTGCATGGGGGTACTCATGCGCCGCAACCCGCAATCGGCAAAGTCAAAACTGTAGCGATCTGCCCCCGAGATATAAATCTGATAATTCCCGCTCTCTTTGAAACCGGGTATAGCTGCGAGATCAAAATCGGTGCCGAGAGCACTGAACAGGCTGGATAAGAAGAGTACGTTGTAACGCGCACCATAATCCCAATAGGTCACGCCTTCGATACCAGCGCCATCGGGGGCGTAAAAATTCATCGATAGGGGAATGCCTTTGATGCCCGCGTGGAGAATTTCACTGGCGAGTTCGGGTTCTTCATCGGCGATGGCGAGCGCGCCCATGCCAAGCCCGCCGTTGCAGACCTGGTTCCAATTGTTGTGACTGCGCGCCCACCAGGCGTTTTCGCGATAGCCTTTTAAGCCGGGTTTGAGACCTTTTTCCACGATGGCACTGCGAAGGATGTGACGCTGTTCTTCTGTCCAATGCTTGTACAACCAGTCGTATCCAACGGCAAAGGCATAGGTCATTTCTGCGGTGTCGAGAAAGTGATCGGGATTCCAGTCTTTGAATCGCGCCGCGGATTCGAGTTCTGTCCAGGCGCGTTCTAAATAGGGTTTTCCGCCTTCCATGAGATAGACAAAGGCGAGTTGACGCACGCGCTCTTTCACGCGACGGCTGGTGGAGAGCAGGCGTCTTCCATCCGGGATGCTGTATTCCGATGGTTTTTGCGTGAGTATTTTCTGAGTTTCTCGTTTGACCCGACGGTAGATTTTGGCGGCGACCGTATCACGAGCGATTTGCTCTTTGATGCGCGCGAGGGTGTTTGCATCCATCATCAGACGCGGGTGGCCGGGTTTCAGGGTCGTTAGAATCCGATCCTTATCCGGGGGAGTGAATGCTTCAGTATGTGTTTGGATACTCAGCATGAGGATGATTATTGTCGCGATTGATTTCATAATGTGTTTTTAACGACAACGAGTTCGCTCAGCCTTACCGAGCGAACTCGTTTGGTTATGACCTGAGATTTTTACAGGTATTTAGCTGTCGGTATTTACTTTAACGCCTTTTTTTGTCAAGGCGGGAACATGCGTCTTCATCGATGCCTCGTTCAGAGCGTTGCGCCTGATATTCAGTGTTGCCAGGTTGGCTAAGCCAGCGGCCGGCGCGAGGTCTGCGACTTTGTTGTTGTTGAGGCTCAGGGTTCTCAACTCAGCCATGCCCGATACTGCCGAAATATCCGCAACTTTGTTGCCAGTCAGGTTCAGGTTTCTCATTTTGGTCGCCCCAGCAAGTGCCGAAATATCTGAGACGTTGCGGTTCGCACTGAGATTCAGTGTTCTCAGGTTGGTTAATTTAGCAAGTGCTGAAACGTCAGATACATTATTGCGGGTCAGATTCAGCGTTCTCAGTTTTTTCAAACCGGAAAGTGCTGAGAGGTCAGAGACGGCGTTGCTATTGACAACCTTTTTGTCCACGCGCGTAGCACCGAGGTTCAATACTGTCAAATTTTTCGCGTGCTCGAGTCCACTCAAATCGCTGATGTTTGCATTTTGCGCGACAAGGCGTCTCAATTTTGCCATGTCAGCCGTGGTGATCACCGCATCGCTCGCCATGCTTAGAGAATCCGCAATTACCGCACGCAGATTGGCGTCGGGGATCATGACGGGTTTTGGCGCCATTTTTTTAGCACTCTCGCTTTTTTGCTCGCTCTTCAGGTGATGGCCCGCGTCACTCGCGCTATAGCTGCATGCAATGAAAAGTGCGAGGATCAGGGGGAGATGTCGATACTTCATGGTTTTTCCTCCAGATGGGGGTGAATGAGGCACGCAAGGTGCCTGTACTAAATGGATGTGATATTGAGCACATGTGAAGTGATATCTTACCTGTGAGTTCCTCCTTTCTGTTGCGGGTTCGTGTTATTCTGTGCTCTAATCAGGTGCATGATAATATAAAAGCAGTTGATTGGTCAATAAAAAATAATAGGTAAGATAAGAGGAGAAAGGGGAGAAGGGAGCTAACGCTTGAGGTCGAGTTGTGCCGACCAGGAGGAGGTGCGGTGGTGGCTGTAGCGCGTTGATAGGCGGAAATGCGCGGTTGCCCAGGTGAGGCGCAGGCCGCGATTTGTGCCGTCTCCCGAGAGGGTGAGCAGGCGTATGCCGCCCCAAACATCGGGCTCGATGTCGTAGATACGCGCGTTGTAGGATGAGATTTTGTGGTGGGTGGCCCATAGTGCGAGGGAAAAGCCCGTTGATTTGCCGAGTTGAAGACGAAGTCCAGCTGCGTTTCCCGATGTACCGGCATATGCGCGCTGTAGCCATGCGGTCAGGGCGTGGTTGGGGCGTTTGTAGGCGAGCGAAAGGCGAAGGCTTTGGCGGGGTACGCGATTTGTAGCACTTCTGGCATCAGCGGTCAGGCGTACAGAAAAACCTCTGCTGAATCGGTGGGTAAAATTGAGCCGCAGGCGAGCGCCTCGTTCTGGTAGTGCGCTTTTCTCTGGCCTGAGCTGCCCATGACGGTCGAGGGCGATATCGAGGCGTTGGCGTTTTGATATGCGCCAGGTCAAGCCGAAGAATGCGCCCCATTCGTTGTTGGGGGGAGAGCTATAGGCGGCATAAGGTGCGCCGTGCAAGCTGTGGAAATTGGCGCCATAGCGTCTGCCAATGAGATGGAGACGCAGGGTGGGTGTTCCAGCGACGAGGCCGGTTATGAAAGCGCTGGGGGCGATTTCGCCAAATAGAGCGATGCGGTCGGCGCGGTAGAGGGCATTGAGACTGAATAACATGCCTGCCTGAGCTGTGCGCGGCACTGCGGATTCACCGGCTGTGTCAGACGCAACTGGATTGAAGGCCGTGTCGAGGATTGTCAGTCCAATGTTTTTTTGCGAGGAGCCAATGGCTATGTTTGCACCTGTGAGGCGTTCGCGGAGCGCGTTTTTGCGCGCTTGTGAGGTTTCGGTGTGGTGAAGGCCGCTGGTGTAGATACGCGTATCAGATCCAAAGGTCGCATCCCATGTCATTTGGCCATACATCAGGCTCCAGTGCAGGTGGGTGTGTGAGCCGCTCAGGTAAATGCCGCGCAGGGCACCGTGTTCTATGCTGGTGCGGTTGCCTGATCGCGTGGCAGTGCGGGCGCGTGCATAGCTCAGGCCAGTCGCGTTGCGGGTGCGGCGAGAAAAGAGCAGTCCTTGTCCCCATTCCGGACGCACGTCTCCTATGATGATGTTGACGCGGGAAAGGGGCAGGGCAATATAGCCAGTGACGTAATCGGTGATAATGGGTTCTTCCGGGTCGCGTTCTGTAAGAAAAAAGGCAAAGAGACGTGTGGGTGAAGCGATTTCGAGTCGTTGATAGAGACGCATGTCGCCAAAGCTATTGGCGCGTCTGGAAGGGCGCGAGACGCGGGATGTGTATTGTAAACGCCATGGGCGCGGAGGTGCGATGGACAGATAGGGCGCGATGAGGTCGATGTGCTCTGCCGATAAGCCCTGGACAGAGGCGAGTTCTTCGAGGGTGCGATAGGGGCGCCGGGCGATGATTTGCCGGGCGAGTTCTGGGGTGAGACCGGGCAGAATGAGCAGGTCTTTCTCACTTGCGCGGTTGAGCTCGAGACGTATGCCTTCGAGGTCGCGCAACAAGTCGTTATAAGCTTCGGCTTCGCCTTCGGTGTAGATGGCGGACGGTTGCGCGAATAGGAGCGCGGGAAGGCACAGAGTGAAAACAATGTGCCATGCGAGTGTGCGGATGTGAAAGATGTGTTCTGGCATTGGGCACGTTTGCGATATAAAGGTCTTAATTTACAGTAAGTTGCTTTATTTCTGCAATAGACCTTATGCAAACGGTATGCCAGAAGAAGTGAGAAGGGTGAAGTAAGAAGTTAGAAGGCCTCGTTCTACCACCTCAGGGCGGGTGCTTTTTCATCCTTTATCCTTCACACTTCCTACTTCTTATACGGTTCTATTCTGCCGTTGCGGATGGTGAGCATATACATCCAGGCATTTTCCCGATGGCCTTTGCCAAAGGATATTTGGCCGGTTGCACCGGGTATATCTGTGAGGGTTTCAAGGTGCTCTCGCAGGCGGTCTCGGGTGGTGCCGCCCGCGTTTATGCCGTGCAGGATGGATAGCATGGCATCGTATCCGAGGGCAGCAACGATATTCTGTTCTTTGCCAAAGCGCGAGCGGTAGGCGTTGACAAAATTTTGCACGGATTCAAGATGGCTCTGGTCGTAATATTTTGCGACAAAAATAGCACCATCGACGTAATTACCGCCATCGCGAGCCACTTCATCGTGGTTCCAGCCATCACTACCGAGCACCTGGGAAGAAACGAGGGCGGAATGAAATTGGGGGGCGATGAGTAAGATGTCTTCAGCGCCACCCGCAATGAGGATGCCGTCCAGGGCTTCGACAACTTCGAGTTGCACAGTGTCCGGATCAACTACGACGGGTGGGGGCGGAGCAACGCGTATGTTGCCGAGGATTAATGAGTCAATTGCCGAAGCGAGATCGTCGGGCGCTTGAAGTGCCAGTCCCGCGATGCGTATGCGTTCAAATTGGCGGCGATAATCCGTAGTGCCGGGTTCGTACCATTCTTGAATGAGCACTTCGGCACCGAGGTCTTCGGCTCTGGTGGCAAATTCGCGGGCGATGCTCTGGCCATAATCATCTCGAGATGCAAGTGAAGCCAGCGTTCGCAAACCCTGTTTATTCACGGCGTGTTCTGCAATGCGCCTGCCCTGTGCCCCTGGTGTTGCATTGACTTGAAAAACATAGGGACTGAGGGATGCAATGCCGTCGTCTGAGGCTGTTGGGGCCACCAGGGGCACTTTTTGGGCACTTAGCATAGTTGCAATAGGCGTGGTTACCGCGCTTGTGAGTGCGCCGATGATGGCGAGTACATCGCGTTCTTCAACAAGGCGCTGTACCGCGCGTGCTGCGCGAATGGGGTCGCCTGCGGAGTCTTCAAATATCAGTTCGACCTGGTCGTGAGATGCGAGTGGATTGCGGTCTCTCGCAAGTGTGATGCCGTTGCGGAGGTCTTCGCCGCTTGGGGTGTCCAATGGGGCGATGACGCCGATTTTATAGCGCGCCTTTTGGGGTTCTGGTTCCGGGGTAGGTTGGGACGAAGATATGAGGATTTGTCGCGCGAGCACAGCGAATTGCCCATTTGGATGGTGATCGAGAAAGAGAGTCAGGTATTTGTTGCCTTTTTCGAGGTCGTCGAGTTTGATGTGCCAGTGCGCTTTGCCAAAGGCAATGGCTTCGTCAATGATGGCGCGATTAAAATCTGTTTTCAAATTTTCGACCTCGCTATCAGGCAGTTTTTCGCTGCCCGATAGTTGGCTTAGGCGGTCGGCTGCACGCGCTTTGGTGCGTATGTCGGCGCGGCTGGTGAGTACGCGCGCATATTGTGTGGCGGCGTTGTAAATCTGGTGTTGGTGAAAATAACAGTCGCCAATGATCAGGTCGGTTTCAGATATGTATCGGCTGCGCGGGTAGTAATGTTGAAGCGCGATGGCTGCGGTCAGAGCCTGATCGTATGCTTTCAATTTGTAGTGCGATTTTGCCAGCATGAATCTCGCGGCAGAGGTGCGCTGATTGGGGGAGTGTTGTTCGATGAGTTCTATAAATCTATCCCGGGCGTCTGATAGATTATCTTGATTATAATGGGCAAGTGCGCGTTGGAAGAGGGTTTCCGCTTTCTGGCTGTATATCTCACCCGATATATGGGTAGAGAAGAGAAAGAGAAACAGGAGTGTGGATAATGTTTTCATTGAACAAAGTTGATAAAATCTTCTGGGTGCAGTTTTTGCAATCTCTGCTGAAGGAGCTCAGGAGGGTGTTTTTGGGACAGTTCGGTACTTTTTTTTATTACTTTTTCGTCAATGTAGATTGGCGCGTCAAATTTGAGTGCCATCAAGATCGCATCGCTGGGGCGCGCGTCGAGTTCCAATGGCGTTACATGGGAAGTGAGATGCAGTTGCGCGCGATAGACGTGGTCTATAATGTCTGTGATGAGCGCGTGTTGAACGCTGGCTTGCAGGTTTTTAATAACCGTTTTGATTAAATCGTGTGCAAATGGACGCGGCGGTTTGAAATTTTCGCCTGCGATATGAAGGGCAAGCGAGAACATTTCACCCATTTGAATCCATATTGGCACGCGGTGGTCGCCATCTTTTTGTTTCAGCATAACAACCGGCTCTTCGAATTGGCGGTCGATAAATATGCCTTCGATTTGGGCTTCATAGACCATGGACGCGACCTCTGTTCGTTTTTGAAAATATAAAAGAGGGCAGTGGAAGGGTCAAGGATCAGTTCTTAGATTTATTCCAAAACGAGTGAGACGGCGAGCCAGCCGCCTACGGGAATGATGTTGGAGATGAGCCGGGGGTGATTGGCAACACGGCGGTTGTAATCCTGTATGCCGCGGCGACCATCGCCTTCGGGCAGTGCGCGATGTGCATGTCCGTGTCCATTGGCATTGTCGGCGATGATGAGCCCGCCCGGTCGCGTATTTTCAAGGGCAAAGTCGAGATATTTGGGATAGCTTTCTTTGTCTGCGTCGATGAAGATGAGGTCAAAAGGCCCATCTTGCACTGCATCTTGCATGAGTTTTGTCCCGTCGCCGAGGCGTACATCTGTTCGGTCGGATAGTCCGGCTTTTTCGTAGTTGCGCCGCGTGACATCGGCGTGTTTGGGTTCAATTTCAAGGGTGATGAATTGCCCGTCTTCGGGCAGTGCACGGGCGAGCCATATCCCCGAATAACCTGCGAGCGCACCAAATTCGAGGATTTTTTTTGCGCCGATTGTCCTGGCGAGCAAATACAGGGTTTGCCCGGCTTCGGAGCTGACTGAGATTCGCGGAATACCCTGTTCGGCAGCATCGGGCATGATGTTTTTGAGCAAGTCGTCTTCGCGGGCGAAGACTTCCCGTTTGTATGTGTCGAGATCGGGATAGGATTGTTGCATTGAGTTATCCTTTCATTGCACGCTTTTAGAATGTGATTCTTCTTCCTTCTTTTGCCGATTGATATGCGCCGAGGATCATTTCAACGGAGACGCGCCCCTCTTCGGGGGAGACGCGTTCATTGCTCAGGCCGCGAATATAGTTGATAAATGGACGGGGTATGGCGGCGATGCGCTCGCCCTGCCCTTTGGGTATGTCCATTTTGAACTCGGTCCAGTGATCGTCACCGCGGCGGATGTATTTGAGTGGGACGGCGTCTTCTGATCGCGGCGCAGAGGTGGAGGGCGCGTCGCCGTAGTCCTGGATGATGGTTCCTTCGTCGCCGTAGATTTCAGTGGTGTTGACGCCTGCGGCAGTGGTGGAGCCGTTGAATAATATGCCCATCATGCCGGTTTCAAAACGGAAGATGGAGACGCCGTTATCGTCAGGTGCTGCATCTGTCACGATGTTGTCGATTTCGGCCATTACTGAGACGGGGCGACCAAAAATCCAGTAGAACCAGTCGGCGGCATGGGGGGCGTCGTCGAAGTACATTCCAATATTGGCAATGGGGTCGAGGTGCCATCTGGACGCGCCAGTGACAAAGTGGGGATTGAGCAGTACGGGGATACAATGTCTTCGGCGCACGACCGCGATATTACCAACTATGCCCTTGTCAACGAGTTCCTTAATTTTGCGGTTGACGGGGTCCTGCCGCATCTGAAAGGCCATGCTGAATTTGACGCCCGATTTATTTACGGCTTCGATGATGCGGTCGCAATCTTCAAGGGTGGTAGCCATGGGTTTTTGGAGCAGGATATTTTTGCCTGCCTGAGAGGCCACTATTGCGTATTCTGCGTGGCGGTTGGTCTCTATGCCGATCATGACGGTGTCGATATTTGGGTCGCTGAGTACGGCGTCTGCGGATGTGCGAAATTCCATGCCGAATTTTTCAGCGTTTTCGCGTCCGCGATCTTTGTTGTCGTCCCATGTGGCGATGAGTTCGACATCGTCAAAATGCTGCATTTGACCACAATATGTGTTGATGTGTCCGTGTGCGTGGCTGAGTACGCCAATATGAACCTTGTCCATAAATGCCCCTATTTTACGTAAACTACGGTTTCGGTGTCGAGCGACTCAATGGCTGCGGCAATGACTTTTTGTGCGGCGAGTCCTTCTTCGCCCGAGCCGTCGATGTCTTCGGGTGCAACTCCTTCGCTGACCTGGCGGAGAAATGTGCCGATGCGGTCGCGGAAGGTGTCAATAAAATCTCCAAATCCCCCAAAGGCAGGGTCTGTGTACACGGTTTTTTCGAGGTTGCCCGCCGGGTAGAGGGTGAGTTCGTGCCACATGTCATCGAGGACGAAACGGCCGCCTGTGCCGGCGACTTCGCAGCGTTCCATGGGGTGCCCGCGCGCGATGTCGTAACTGCCCGTGAGTGAGCCGACCACGCCATTTTTAAAACGCATGTTGAACTGTGCGGTGGACCATATTTGGCGCCCGGGTGCTTTGGTGGCGAAACAGTGAACCGCTTCTATATCGCCGCAGAAATAGCGCATGACGTCAATGGTGTGTGGGTGAAGTGCTTTGAGGTGATAATACGGCGAGCTTTCCGCCGGGTTCATGATCCACATCGCCATATTGATAAAGAGCAGATGGCCCAGGCGCCCTTCATTGACCCATTTTTTTGCAAGGCGAGCCGCAGGGGTAAAGCGGTGGTTGAGGTCAATGCCGTAGCAGATGCCCATTTCTCTGGCTTTGGCGACCATTTCTTCGCCGTGGGAAATATTATTTGAGATGGGTTTTTCGCCCAGGACGTGACAGCCAGCTTCGATGGCTTGTATGGTGGGCGCGTAGTGATCACTGCTGTATTCATAGCCACCTGTGGCTACGCTTACCACATCGGGTTTGAGTTCTTCAAGCATTTTTGGAACGTTGTAAAAAGCGGTGACGCCCAGGCGTTGTGCGGCCGCGTTGGCGCGGGTTTCGTCGATGTCGCATACGCCCACGAGATCGGATAGTGGATTTTCTATATAAATATCAGCGTGCCGGTTGCCAATTGGCCCCAGCCCGATGACGCATACACGTAGCATAATGGTACTCCATATTTGGGATTGGTGCTCAATCATCCAGTTTGGCAAGACGGGAGAGGATTATCTTTTTATTTAAGCATAAATTATTTTTCGTCAAGATGTTTGCGAGGCGGGGTACAACTTTGGCAGAAGCGCAATTTTTGGATTGCAATAAGGTATTTT
>VXRD01000133.1 GCA_009838845.1 Gemmatimonadota bacterium
CAAGCGTTCGAGAATTTCTTCCTGTTCGGCTAAATCAAACTGATTTGAACCAATATACATATATCTAATAATGCCGAGTTTATCGATAATAAACGTCGCTGGACGGGCGATACTGTGAACGAGGCTGTGATCTGGCAGACCGAGCCAGTTATATAACGAATAGCCGAGTTTGTCGATAAAAAATCCCGCTGGACGCAAAATGTTGTAAATGAGATTGTGAGCAAACGCCAGACCAAACCAGTGATAGACCCCATAGCTTTTGATGGCACTTCGATCTTCGTCCGCCAGAAGCGGATAGGTGATACCACTCCGTTCGGCGTATTCGCGCAGTTCACAGAGTTGCTGTCCTGCTGCGATAGCGATAGATGTCGCATTGCGTTCGGTATAAACATCTATATGTTCTTGCACTATCGCCAACTGACGACGGCTTCTTTTTCACCAGGTCCCCCGAAAAAACGTCAGAATGACATGTTCTTTACCCCGATGCGATACGAGCGATACGTCTTGCCGCTGATGAGAAGAGAGGGTAAATAAGGGGGCGGTATCGCCTATGCTAAGAACCCTGTTTTTACGCGGCATGATGTACCTTTTATCTGCAACGAATAGTCTTTGAAGAATTTCATTTTTTATACTTTGGCCTTCTCATCTCGCCAAATGCCCACCCATCTCGCACACAATCTCAAACTCCTCCTTTGTCACCGGCAGAATTGACAACCGCTGCCCGCGTTGAACCACCTTCATATCTTTGAGCTTGGGATTGTTCTTGAGGTCTTGCAGGCTAACATAAGGCTCAAATGCTTTTGACCATTGCACATCAAAAGAAAACCAGCGCGGATCTTCTTTCGATGCCTTCTCATCGTAATACTGATGACGCGCATTGAATTGCGATGGATCGGGATATCCCGCACGCACAATATTGGCAATACCAGCAACACCGGGATCTTTACAATTCGACTGATAGAACAGTGCCTGATCGCCTTTTTGCATTTCGTCGCGGATAAAATTGCGCGCCTGATAATTGCGCACCCCTCGCCAGTACCCAATCCCACTGGGCCGATTGCTCAATTCTTCAAAAGAGCACACATCGTACTCGCACTTTACAAGCCAGTATTTTTGGGCCATAGCATCCTCACATTTTGGCGAATATACGAATCAGCGAATATACGAACCCCACCCATCCTCCCAAAATCAGTATATATTACCATTCGTCTATTCGTCTATTCGTCTATTCGTCTATTCGTCTATCGCGCAAAATTGATGGCGCGCACCTCGCGAATTACGGTCACTTTTATATGCCCCGGATACGTCATTGTTTTTTCCAGTCGTTCGGCAATTTGAGCAGATAATCGCTCGGTGTCTTCATCGCTGATTAACCCATAGTTGGCGACTACCCGAATTTCCTGACCGGCTTGAATGGCGTAAACCGCGTCTACTCCCTCTATTTCTTGGGCGGTTTGTTCTAAATGCTCCAATCGTCGCACATAATTTTCCAACACCTCACGCCTTGCGCCCGGTCGAACCCTCGAAATGGTATCTGCGGCATCGACCAGCACTGCAATTGGCGAGATGGGGTCAGCCTCGCCGTGGTGGGCTTCAATCGCGTTGATTACCTCGTCATCTTCACCGTATTTTTTTGCCATATCAGCGCCATTTTGGCCGGGTGTACCTTCAAATTCGTGGCTGATTCCCTGGCCAATATCGTGTAGTAGGCCGGCGCGCTTGGCAAGTTGTGCATCCAGCCCCAAATGCGTGGCCATCATCCCCGATAGAAAAGCCACCTCTTTGCTGTGGTTTAACATATTTTGCCCATAGCTCGTCCGAAATTTTAATCGCCCAAGACATTCAATCAGACGATCATGCAAGCCGGGTACTCCCATGTCAAAGATGGCCTCTTCACCCGCTTGTTGAATCAATTCGTGCATATTTTCTTTCGATTTTTCAACCACTTCTTCGATCCGGCCCGGATGAATGCGTCCATCCATTAAAAGGTGCTCCAAAGCTGTCTTGGCAATCGCGCGGCGAATGGGATCAAATCCGGACAGCACGACGGCTTTGGGGGTATCGTCAACAATCACATCCACGCCAGTACACATCTCAAAAGCTCGGATATTGCGCCCTTCTCGTCCGATAATTCGACCTTTCATTTCATCGGCTGGCAACTCGACAACTGTCACAGTTGATTCTACCGTGTAATCGACTGCCAGTCTTTGAATCGCACTTGCGATAATTTCTCTCGCTTCATCATTGGCCCGCGCTTGTGCGTCTTCCCGAATTTCTTTTAAGCGCCAGGCAACTTCGCGCTGGGCTTCGGCCTCCAAATTTTCCATCAATTCGCGTTTGGCCTGCTGGCGTGTCAGGGCCGCAATGCGTTCTAATCGCGCATTTTGAGCCTCCAAAATCGCTTCCAATTCCAGTTCTTTTACGGTTAATTCGTCCTGCTGCTGTACCAGTTTTTGTTCCAATTCTTCCATTTGTCCAGCTTTGTGGTTGAGCAGGTCTGCACGTCGATTCAACTCGCTCGACATGCGATCTAATTCTTCTTCTTTGTGTGCCACTTCACTGTTGCGGCCTTCCAGCGCTTTTTCGGCATGTACGCGCTCGTGATAAATCTGATCCTTAGCTTCTAAAAGCGCGGTGCGTTTTTCAGTTTCTGCTTCTCTTCGAGCATCTTCCAAAATTTGTTCAATTGAGGCGTCGGTGCGGTAAAATCTCTTGTGTGAGATTTTACTGCTGATCAGCCATCCCACAACAAATCCCAGAACCAACAGCCCGGTAGATAGTGCAATCACAGATACGATTTCCATGACTTTCTCCAATGTGGTATTAAAAGAAATCCCCACCGCGCTTGTGCTCACTTTTAAGGACAAACGCGACGGGGTTCACACTCCCGTGAGATAGCTTGTCTCATACTCGCATTGTGTGCGATTTACTCACTTCGTTCGTGAGCTAAAGGTTACCGAGTCTGCGAGTTGATCGGCTTTCTCGCGTGAAATCCGATTCATCAGGCGACTTTCTTCCTCGATCTTAAAAAGCTCATCAGCCAAATTCACAGCCGTTAATATAGCTACTGTCGATCTGTTGCGCAGTGCAAGAGCACTGGCTATTTCTCGCATTTTCTGATCGATATAACTCGCCACCTCGCGGATATGTTCGGGATCAGTATCGCTGGCAATGCGATATTCTGAGCCAAATACCTGAACGCGCACGTCGGACAAACCAGACATCACTCATTTTTCTCGGGGTTTAAGGAATTGAGGCGCTGCAACATCGCCTCAACCTTATCCAGGATTTCTGCCTTATTGTCTATTAGAAGCATATTGTCGTTGTAAATGTCTTGCAACCGATCTCGTTCGTTACACAGAGCCACCCGTTCTTCTTCGAGGCGCGATATATCTGACTGCAATGCCTGACTCTGTTGCTTCAATTCGGCATTTTCACGACGCAAATCTTCAATTGTTGCAACGGCGTTGTTGATTGCTTCAACGAGCCGATCCACTCCCTCCGCCACTGCTCCCGCGTTAATATCCATCAGATCTACTTCCTCATCCACTTCTTCCTCTACTTCTTGGGCGTCTTCAGTCTCTTCGGTAGCCTCGGCATTGTCCTCCACTTCTTCCTCCGCTTCTTCTTTCACATTTCTAACTATCCAGGGGTTAATATCCATATCTGCTCCTTGAAAGAAATCAAAGGCTATTGAATATAGAGGAAATTTAACACCATCTTATCCGAAAGTCAAGCTCGCCCCACGAGGATTTGGCCCTCATGCAAAAAGCGAAATCCACACGGTGCCGGATTTCGCTTTTTGGGATCAATGAGATACTCAGTCGTTTTGCTTAACCCTTTCGGCCAGGGCGGCAAATGCATTGGCGTCGGTTACGGCCAGATTGGCCAATACTTTGCGGTTGATATCAATGCCATCTCGCTTTAAACCCGCCATAAATCGGCTGTAAGTCAATCCGTGTTGCCTGGCAGCTGCGTTGATTCGGGTAATCCACAATGCTCTGAAGTTTCTTTTCTTTTGCCTTCGGTCGCGATAGGCGTATTGCAAGGCGCGATCCACAGCATTGCTGGCTGTGCGAAGCAGTTTGCTGCGCCCTCCTCGATAGCCTCTGGCTTGTTTTAAAATTTTTTTTCTCCTGCGTCGAGACGCAGGACTATTGGTTACTCTCGGCATTTTAATCTCCAATGAACAGTGATCACCAACCCCTGTCAAGACGCCAGCAGGCGATTGACGCGGCTTTGGTCAGTGTCGTGAACATGCACAGTTTGGCGGAGGCCTCTTTTGCGCTTGCTCGTCTTTTTGGTCAGGTTGTGCGCTGCAGTGGCCTGACGACGGCTGATTTTGCCAGAACTGCGCTTTTTGAAACGCTTTTTAGCGCCGCTATGGGTTTTCATTTTGGGCACGACAAACTCCTTTGCTAACAACGTCACAGATCAGTTGAAGCGGACTACTACTGAGATTTTGGCGCGACAATCATCACGAGCTTTCGCCCTTCGTCGCGGGGATGCGTTTCGATCTGTCCAACATGTTGCAAATCGTCTTCAATGCGCTGCAATAAGTCGCGGCCCATATCGCGATGTGCATTTTCCCGTCCAAAAAACTCAATGACAAGCCTCACTTTATGGCGCTGGGTCAAAAATTTCTCAGCATGCCTGATCTTAAATTGATAATCGTGATCGCTGATTCGAACACGCATCCGAATTTCTTTTAATTGCGAGGCACTTTGGCGATTTTTTCTGGCTTTTTTTCCCCGCTCATATCTGTATTTACCGTAGTCCATAATCCGGCAAACAGGTGGGCGTGCATTTGGCGCAACTTCGACTAGATCAAGCCCGGCCCCCTGAGCCATTGTCAGGGCTTTGCTCGTTTCTACAATGCCCACTTGAGCACCTGATTCACCGATTAAGCGAACCTGTGGAATGCGAATCTGCCGATTCACGCGCGGCCCGATTTCTCGTCTGGTATCTCGACTTCTTGAACCTCTATTGATTGCGACCACCTCCAGATTTAGATATAGAGAACTCAACTCACAAACGCGTTGTGAATTATGACAATTGTTTGGATTCGACCTCTGTCTGAATACGCGCGATTAAATTTTTCAGGCTCAGCGCACCCAAATCCCCCTGTCCATGACGGCGAACCGACACTGTGCCATTCTCAACTTCCCGCGCGCCAACAATAAGCATATAGGGCACTTTTTGAACTTCTGCCTCTCGAATTTTGTAGCCCAGTTTGGCATCCTGATCATCCATTTCAACGCGCACCTGAGCATCTCGAAGCAGTTTGGCAACTTGCTGTGCATAGTCGATAAAACGATCCGATACAGGTAGAATAACGGCCTGCACAGGCGCCAACCACACGGGGAAATTACCGGCATAATGCTCAATGAGTGTGCCAAAGAACCGTTCCATTGACCCCAAAAGCGCGCGATGTACCATATAGGGGCGGTGCATCTTGCCATCTTGCCCGGCAAAAGTCAGATCGAATCGCTCGGGCAGGTTGAAGTCAAACTGAATTGTCGAACACTGCCATTCACGTCCCAGTGCATCTCTAATTTGCACGTCAATTTTGGGTCCGTAAAATGCGCCGCCACCTTCGTCAATGCCATATTTTAAACCCTGTGCATCTATCGCAGCTTTCAAGGCATTTGTCGCCATATCCCAGTCGCGAGGGTCGCCTACGGCTTTTTCGGGTCGTGTGGAAATATCGATCTTAAAATCTTCAAGACCAAATGACCGCAGAATAAACAGCGTAAAATCTATGGTCTGTTTAATTTCACTTTCGACCTGGTCTGGGCGGCAAAAGATATGCGCGTCATCCTGTGTAAATCCGCGCGCTCGCAAAAGCCCGTGCAGTACTCCCGCCGGTTCATACCGGTAAACCGTTCCCATTTCTGCCCAGCGCAATGGCAACTCGCGATAACTCCGACGACGGCTTTTGTAAATCATGCTGTGAAATGGACAGTTCATGGGTTTGGCAAAATATTCCTGTCCATCGACATCCATCGGCGAGTACATATTTTCGCGGAAAAAATCCAGATGTCCGCTTGTGTTCCACAGGCTGGATCGCCCAATATGAGGGG
This sequence comes from Gemmatimonadota bacterium, assembly GCA_009838845.1. Classification (NCBI taxonomy): domain Bacteria; kingdom Pseudomonadati; phylum Gemmatimonadota; species Gemmatimonadota bacterium. The sequence continues at coordinate 6,084 of VXRD01000133.1, forward strand.
AGCCAACGAGTTCATATCCACCGTCGAAATGAGCACTGTGCCAGAATGATTCAATCTCGTGCCGGATGCGCATGCCCTTAGGGTGCCAGAGCACCAGGCCTGGACCTACATTGTCATTTACTGAATACAGGTCTAACTGTACGCCCAAAGTGCGGTGGTCTCGACGTTTGGCTTCTTCGAGTTTATCGAGATATGCCTGCAATTCTTTTTTGCCGGGAAACGAGATGCCGTAGATGCGCTGCAGCATTTTGTTGTTTTCATCGCCCCGCCAATAAGCCCCGGATGCGTTTAACAACTTGATGGCCTTAATGCGCCCTGTTGACGGTAAGTGTGGCCCCCGACACAGATCAAACCACCTGGTATTCTTGTAGATGCTCACGGTCTCATCGGGCGCAATGCCGTCTAAAAGCTCGAGTTTGTAGGACTCACCCAAATCCTGAAAGCGCCCAGAAGCCTCATCGCGCGAGATTTCCTCGCGAGAAAAGGGCTGGTCTTCTCTGGCAATTTCCAGCATTCGCGCTTCAATTTTTTCCAGTTCATCGGGTGTAAAGGGCCGATCGACATCAAAATCGTAATAGAATCCGTTTTCAATAGGCGGACCGATGGTTACTTTGGCAGTGGGAAACAAATCCTGTACAGCTTGTGCCATTACATGCGCTGTGCTATGCCAGTAAACCTCTTTGCCTTCGTCATCCGAAAAAGTTAAGATCTCAACCGCAGCATCTGAAGCAACCGGGTAACTCAAATCTACAGCCCGACCATCAACCCGCCCGGCCAGAGCGGCGCGGGCAAGACCGGAGCCAATGGATTCGGCTACTTGTAGCACGGTTGTACCGCGATCAATTTCTTTGGTCGAACCGTCGGGAAGTGTAATGGTTATGGAGTGGTTTTCTGCCATAAAAAAAATCGCGCTCGGAAATTGCCGGCACGCGAAATGTGAAATCGTGGAACCGTTCGGTGAGCAGTTTCGCCCGCAAACATCCCTCAGCAATGAGATTAAAAGATAGAAACCTGTCAAAGTTTAACAAATCTATAATAAGAGTATCGGAGTGTCAAGCGGAAATTCCCCAATTGCAGAGATAGAATCATAACCTCAATTCATTGAATTTTCGAAACTTATTAGGCCTCATCCAAACCCAATCCCGTCAAATCTGCAATATGCCCTGCTTGTTCGGCTTCATATAGTCGCCAGATCACGCGCAATCCCTGCAAGCTGCTTTTGCCATCTGTCAGCGGTGTTTGCCCGGTTTCAATGCAATCGAGAAAATGGGCCATCTCGTTTTCCGTGTGTTTGCCCGGCTCTGCTTCAGATAAAATTTTTTCTTGACCGCGTACGATGTGTACGAGCTTGCCACCTGAGAGATTGGCATCGAGCAAACCTTCTGTGCAATGCGCGTGGATTGAGTACCGCAGCCGGGTGCCTCGCGCGCCCCAGGTGCCAAAGTGATAGCCCAGTCGGCCATTTTCAAATTCCATCGTCACATTGCTCGTGCCTTCTCGCTCCATCCACGGCGTACCAAAATTTGTGCCCATGTGAATGCCCTGCACGGGGCGCCCCAAAAACCAGAGCAACAAATCGATATAATGACAGCCATGGCTAAACAACTGCCCTCCGCCCAATCGCTCTTTGCTCGAAGCCCAGTGATCGGGGGGATACCGGGTGAGTTGTTCGGTCCAGATCGACACTTGAAATACATCGCCGTACGCGCCTTCATCCAGCAATGCTTTCAAACGCTGTACAATTGGATGAAAGCGCATGCAATACGCAATCATCAGCACTTTGCCCGAGGTTTCAGATGCTTCAATCAGCTCTTTGCAGGCGACTTCGTAATTGGCCATGGGTTTTTCGAGCAGGACATGAACGCCAGCATTGAGGCACGCCTGTCCCACGGAAAAGTGCAAATGGTGGGGTAGGGCGAGCAGTACGGCATCTACCGAGTCTAAAATCTCGCGATAATCTGTCGCTACACAGGCTCCCGGAAATTGCTGCGCGACTGCTTCTGCACGTTCTGGAACAACATCGACAGCAGCGGCTAATGTGACGCGATCGCTCAGTGTGTGAAACCGCCGCATGTGGGCACCCCCCATGCCGCCGCATCCGATCATACCCAGTTTGATCATGTATCTGTCTCCCTATGGCAATTGCAACATTTTGTGAATGCGACACGACAAGCGCCAGTTGGGATGTCGCGACAAAATTTTCAATGCCTTGTGAATGTATTGGGGTTTGCTCGATTCGGGCTGTAAATAAATATATTTTGCGCGGTTTTCATCGACCGTATTTTCGCAAAACGTTTTGCCCACCACGTATTTGAGTTCGGTGATATGTGTCAGACCATCGGCAATTTTTTGCCGTTTGGGCGATACGGTCCAGTGTTCGATTAGATTGCACAAAACAGGATCTGGATCAATCGTTCCATTTGTCTCGATATGCAACCTAAAACCCGCGCTGACGAGTTTCCTGCACAGCGGCGTGATATTTTGTCCCAGCGGCTCTCCTCCGGTTAAACACACCCACTTTGCCGGATGACGCCTGACCTCATCGACAATTTGAGTAATGGTCATTTCCTCAAAATAATCAAATTCCGTATCGCAAAAAAAACAGCGCAAATTACAACGCGCAAGTCTGACAAATGTTGTGGGTTGTCCCACGCGCAGGCCTTCGCCTTCTATGGAATAGAAAATTTCATTGACTTGCAAAATCACGCCATCGCCGCGCCAAACGGGCATTTGATCTTTGGATGCTGGAGGGTTCACATTCAAACCTTTATGAGGTGCTCAGTGTGTTTTTGTGTGTTCTTAAAGAAATATATCTCACACACGTCGTATTTGCAAGTACTGCACCAAGTGAAGAAAATACTTGACATATTATTTTAGAACGCCTAATTTCCCAACAACTTAACTGAATTCAATTAAACCTTCTTCCCCATCGTTCCCCCAATCCCCACAAATCGAATTTCAACCGAATTTTAAGGGACGATGAAGATGCCTGAACAAACCCTCCCTTTCGTTTTTGAGACGCCTACGGGTATTCTGAGTGGGCGCGATCGAGGCGAAGCCCTGCTCAATCAGCTTATGGCATTTATGCAAATGGCCGATGACGATGCGGTTACGCCCCTCGACTTTGCCAATGTCTCGTTTATTGATATCTCATGCGCCGACGAGTTGCTCTGCAAACTCCTTATGCGTATTGGCAGCGGGGAGCTTGGCAATCGCTTTACCTTTATCCAAAACGCCAATGATTCCGTGCGCGAGACCTTCGAGGCCGTGCTCAGATTGCGCGATCTGGCCGCACTTTTCAAAGATGACGAAGGCGATATTCACGTGCTCGGTGTGCTCAAAACGCCCATTCGAGAAGCCCTTGACATTGTCCTGTCTCGAAAAAAAGGTACGTCTTCCGAGTTTGCCCACGCGTTGAAAAAAAATATCAATATAGCCTGTAACCGGCTCAATGCCCTTCAAAAAATGGGCCTTGTGTGTCGCGTGCGCGATGGTAGTGTGCCCGGAGGCGGTCGGCAATTCTTTTATGAATCAATCGTATAGTAAAGAGCCACCTCACTGGAGCCTCTTATGCTCGATTACGGTTTGCTCAAACGCCAGATTGACCAGATGGCGGTTGATGCCAGTACTTTGCAAGACGACTTTTTTACCCGTATTGATCTGGCGTGTTCCGAAATGGATCGCTGGGAAGATGCCTGGGAAACCCTGGGTATTAAAATTGCGCGTAGCCGCACCTCCTGGCTGGTTGCCCAACTCGGCGGGCCGATTACCGAGGCGTGTCCAAGACCCGACCGTCCCAAAGAACTCACCGTTATTGCCGCCGATGGATCTCAGATATTCCCCGACCGGCACGAAGTCGCCAATTGTTTTTTGATCAATATTGGCTATGTCGTCATTCATTACGGCACGGGAGAACGCTCGGTATTAAACAGCGAACCAACGCTTTTTTACGATGAAGACGACCTCTATCAGGAATGGGCGGGCAAGCGCAGTCCAATCACCCGCGAAATCGTTGGCGTGCGGCGAAATGCCATGGAACTCGAAAAGGTCGTCTCCCTCTCTGCCCAGGCGCACGCAGAGGGCCGAACCTGTGTCGGGCTGACCGATGGAACGCTGATTTTGTGGATGCTCGAAGGTAAACCCTACGATTTCCGCCGCGAAACGCTTCAGGCCACGCTCGTCGGTTTGGAGCGTCTGCGCGAACTTCGCGTTCCCATTGCCGGGTACATTTCAGATCCCGGCAGTGCCGATGTGCTCAATGCCTTGCGCGTGGGCCTCTGTCCCGAACAGCCCCCCAACTGCGACAAGTGCCCGTGGAAAGCAGCCGAGGCGCAGCATCTTCTCGATCTTGATGGGGATTCTGAACCGCCTGCGCCCATTCCCTGTGAACCCATTGCCGGCGTTACCGACGATATGCTGTATGCCCGCAAACTCAAACGCGGCGAGCGCAGTGGCGTTTATCGCAGCGCGTCTAAAATTCTCGAGGACTACGGTCCCCACCGCATTTGCTTTTTTTACGTACACACGGGTTGGGAAATTGGTCGCGTCGAAATCCCCGAATGGGTTGCTAAAGACCGCGAGTTGCTCGATCTCGTACACGCCACGGTTGTCGATCAGATCGATAAGGGGCGCGGATATCCCGTCGTCTTATCCGAATCCCACGAACGCGCCATTGTGCGCGGAGCCGACCGCGATATATTTTTTAAGTTCTTAAAAGACGCTTTTGTAAAAAATAATATCAAAACCGAACAGTCGCTCAAACAACTCAAAAAAATGGCTGCAGCAGTATAGCGAGGGTATCATTATGGCGACTCAATTTATCCTCACGGATTATATTAACGATCTCATGGCACAGGCCGAATATGACAAACTGGAAGACGGTACATTTGGTGGACGTATTCCCGTATGCAAGGGTGTGGTAGCATTTGCCAATTCGCTTCGCGATTGTGAATCAGAACTTCATTCTATACTCGAAGATTGGATTTTTGTGGGTATTAAACTTGGACATAGACTTCCTGTAATTAATGATATTGACTTAAACAAGGTGCCCATGCATGAATCGTTGGACACCGTGTAAACGTCGCGATTTTATTCGTCGTCTTCGCAAACTTGGATTTGATGGTCCCTATTCGGGTACACGTCACCAATTTATGATCTATCAAAATCATCGATTGTCCATTCCGTCCAATTCTGAATACTCTGTTCCGCAATTGCGGTTCATGATCCGAGAAATTGAAGCGATTCTCGAACGCGAAATTACAATGTCAGACTGGTACGCTCTTTCACGATAGAGGTCCCACATGTCACTCGCGGAACTTGATATAAGTACTGAATATATTGGCGAAATTGTAGAAAGCTCTACTTCGCAATTTACTTCTGAAAGTCGAGAACTCAATGGCGCACCGCCATTTGGGTCCTTTGTCAAGACGCTTGGTGCATTGCCTGTATATGGCCTGGTTTTCAATGTGTGTACGCACTCTATTGAACCCAATCGACGCGCCACAGCTTATGGGCTTACGGAACAAGAATTGCGCGAAGAGCAACCGCAAATTTTTGAACTTCTCAAAACTGAATTTGAAGCTGTTATTATTGGCTATGGCGACGACCAGGGCCCGCAACAGGTCTTGCCACCGCAACCGCCCGGGATTCACAGCTTTGTTTTTCCCTGTACCGAATCCGAAATCAAAGCCCTGACCAATAGCGGGGATTTTCTCCGCAGCATTTTATGTGGCAACCGCCTGCCCGCCGACGATCTCATCATCGCCTCGGTGCGAAATGCGTGGGCAGCTCGTGCTTTAGATATGCCCTATTTGGTGGGCATTGGCAAAGACCTGTGTCGCCTGATCCGCGACGACTACGACCGCCTGAGTTCTATTATGCGGCGGATTTCGCAATAAGTTTGAAGAGTGTAAGAACGGATGAAAGCTATCTTTTATGAACGATCTTTGGAATAATCTAAATGGTTCGCCCAATATTCAGGATGGCGGCGAAATCGGTGTTGTCACACAGGGGTCTTTGACCGAGGGCGTTGAGATGAAGCTCAACCCCGACCGCAGCGTAGAAGACGTCAAAGCTGGCAAATTTGTGGTTATTGAGGGGTATAAAAATCAGTTTTTCTCCATGATCACCGACCTGAGTTTGGATGCGACCAATCCCGAAATTTTGCTTTATCCACCGCGCGAGAGCGATCAGTTATTGCACAGCGTTCTCAATGGTTCCAGCACCTATGTCACAGTTGCACTGCGCCCCATGCTTATGCTGGAACAGGGCGAAGAAATCGTCGATGAACCGCGTCCGGTGAAAACTATTCCCAGTCATTTTTCCAAAGTTGTTGAAGCTGAAGAAGAGGATGTATCGCGCGTTTTTGGCAGCGAGGAAAAAGACGACCGGTTTTTCAACATGGGTACGCCATTGGATATGGATACGCCGGTGTGCATTAATCTCAATCGCTTTGTCGAGCGCAGCAATGGCATTTTTGGCAAAACGGGTACGGGTAAGTCCTTTCTCACGCGTCTGGTATTGTGCGGTCTGATCAAAAACAAGAAAGCCGTCAATCTCATTTTTGATATGCACAACGAATACGGTTTTCGCGCTATGAAAGAAGGCGGGCAGGGCAATAGCTTTGTCAAGGGTCTCAAGCAGCTTTTTGGGAATCAGGTCGCCCTTTTTTCTCTCGATCCCGAATCGTCTCGGCAGCGCGGTATTCAACCCGACCACGAGGTGTACATCACCTACGATCAGGTCGCGGTCGAAGATGTTATCGCGTTGCAAGACGAACTGCAGCTCAATCCCACGGCTTCTGAATCTGCCTATCTCGTTTACGCGATGTACAAAGATCGCTGGCTGCGCCAATTGCTTTCTATTGATGGTCCCGATGTCGAGCAATTTGCCGAGGATATGGGCGCCAATAAAAGTTCGCTTTCCGCGCTACATCGCAAACTCAAACGCCTTGAAAACTTTCCCTTTATGGTCAATAGCCTCAACGGAGCCGATGCCGTCGATACGATGATGGATTACATCGACCGCGGCATTCACATTGTGCTCGAGTTTGGTCGGCAGACCGGCATGCTCGCGTATTTGCTCGTGGCGAATATTCTCTCTCGCCGCATTCACGAACAATACGTCACAAAAAGCGAAAAATTTTACGCCTCGCAAAATCCCGAAGATCAGCCGAGGCACCTGGTTATCACCATTGAAGAGGCCCACAAGTTTCTAAATCCCGCGACTGCAAGGCAAACCATTTTTGGTACGATTGCCAGGGAAATGCGTAAATATTACGTTTCGCTCCTCGTGGTTGACCAGCGTCCCTCGGGTATTGACGAAGAGGTACTTTCACAACTCGGCACAAAAATCACGGCTTTGCTAAATGACGAAAAAGACATACAGGGAGTGCTCACAGGGGTGTCCAATGCCGCTGGCTTGCGAAGTGTTCTGGCGAGTCTCGATTCCAAACAGCAAGCTCTTGTATTTGGTCATGCGGTACCTATGCCCGTGGTTATTAAAACGCGCGATTACGATGAAATTTTTTACAAAGCGATGGGCGATTTATCCGATGAAGAAAAAATGAAAAAGGCCGAAGCCGCATCGGCTGCTATTTTTGGCGACTAAAATGAAACTGATTGTCCAAATCCCCTGCTTCAACGAAGAAGAAACCCTGCCCGCTACGGTTAACGATATTCCGCGCAAAGTTCCCGGTATTGACAAAGTCGAGATTCTGGTCATTGACGATGGTTCTACGGATCGCACGTCTGAGGTCGCGCGCGACCTCGGCGTGGATCATATTATCAGATTCCCTAAAAATCGCGGTCTGGGTCATGCATTCAAAGCGGGTTTTGACACTGGCCTCAAACTCGGTGCCGATATTATTGTCAATACCGATGGCGATAACCAGTACTACGGTCCTGATATTGTCGCGCTCGTTCAGCCCATTCTCAAAAAGCGCGCTCATATTGTGATTGGAGATCGACAGACAGGTGATATCGGCCACTTTTCTTTTGTTAAACGATGGCTACAGGGTTTGGGCAGTCGCGTCATCAGTCGCCTCGCCCATATTGAGGTGCCCGATGTCGCCAGTGGTTTCCGCGCCTTTTCACGAGATGCGGTCCTGCATCTGTCGATGTTTACGGATTTTGATCACACTGCCGAGCATGTTGTTCAAGCAGGTCAAGACCGTCTCGCTGTTGAAACTGTGCCCATTCGCACGAATCCCAAAACACGCGAATCGCGTCTTTTCAAAAATCCAGGTGTATTTGTTTTTAAGTCGGGCATGATCAGTTTGAGGACTTACGCACGCTACAAAGCACTCCGCATATTTTCTATTTTTGGTGCTGTTGTTTTCGCTTTTGGCACGTTAATTGGTCTCCGGTTTCTCTATTTTTTCTTTTTTACCGACGAAGGCGAGCTTCACATTCAATCGCTTATCCTCGCCGCTATCCTTCTGCTCGCTGGATTTCAGATGTTTCTCACCGGTATTGTCGCCGATCTCATCGCCACCAACCGCGCCCTTCTCGAAGATGTTTCCTCACGTGTGCGATTTATGGAACTCGGATCAGGACTTTCAGGATTGAAGGATGAACAGGATGAAAGCGATCAGGGGGTTCAGGATTGAAGGATGAACAGGATGAGTTGATCGCTATAAAGGTTCGGGGATTACATGAAATCTTTTGAAAAATCCAGGCGTTTGATCGCCGAAGCCTCGCGCTATTTGCCGGGCGGTGTGAACAGCAATTTTCGGCTGGGGATAGTTCCCTCGCCTCTGGTTTTTGAACGCGGCGAAGGGCCATATCTCTACGATGTAGATGGCAATCGTTTGATCGATTATTATCTGGGCATGGGGCCGATGATTCTCGGGCACAATCCAGAACCCGTATTGTCTGCTGTTCGAGAACAGCTCGAGTCGGGCATTCTTTTTGCCGGACAAACAGCAGTAGAGCAAGAGGCAGCCAGGATGGTTTGCGATATGGTGCCCTGCGCGGAGCGGGTGCGCTTTAACTGCACGGGTAGTGAAGTGGTGCAGGCGGCTTTGCGCCTGGCACGTGCGGCTACAGGACGATTTTGTGTGATCAAATTTGAGGGACATTATCACGGCTGGTTTGACAATGTGCTGTGGTCTGTCGCGCCCCCGTCCGAGCAGTATGGTCCGGTTGATGCGCCCATTCCCATTCCCGCCAGTGCAGGGCAAGACCTGCTGGTAGGCCAGCACACTGAGGTGCTTCCCTGGAATAATCTGGAGCTTCTGAGTTCGCGTCTGGAACGCGGGGATGTCGCGGCTGTTATTATGGAGCCTGCGATGTGCAATACCAGCACAATTTTTCCCGCTGAGGGCTATTTGGAAGGGCTTCGAGAGGTGTGTACCGATACGGGAACGGTGCTCATTTTTGACGAGGTGATTACGGGGTTTCGCGTGGCGCCTGGCGGCGCGCAGCAATACTTTGGGGTGACGCCCGATCTGGCGACCTTTGGCAAGGCAATAGCCAATGGGTTTCCAGTTTCGTGTTTGGCCGGGCGGAGCGATTTGATGGATATGCTCGTCGCGGGTGTGATGCATGGAGGTACTTATAACGCGCAACCCGCTTCTATGGCCGCGGTGATCGCTACGCTGACCGAGTTGGGCAAAAAAGAGACGTTTGACGTGCTCAATGCGCGGGGCAATAGGCTTATGGAAGGTATTGCGCACGCGCTAAGAGATGCCGGTCTTCAAGCCAGGGTCGCGGGTTTTCCGCAGATTTTTCACGTGGGCTTTGGTGTTGATGCTCCGGTTGTCGATTATCGGAGTTCGCTTCAAGCAGGTCGCGAGCGGTATATCAAATTTACAGAGGCACTTCATTACAAAGGCGTGCGCGCGTTGGAGCGAGGCGCGTGGTTTTTATCGACAGCGCATACAGATGACGTGATTGATGCGACGATTGAAGCAGTTGCCGATGTGGCAAAGGAGATATGACGATGGATATAAATGTAGGCGGTGCGCGATCCATTATACCCCATAAAAAATAATATCTTATAACATACTAATTGCTTGAATAAATACACATTAGCACATATATTACACAAAATTTTTTTGCAGCAAAAGAGTTTGGTCTGTCTTGAAAGAGTTGAATCTATCCGGTTTTCTTTTACCAATATCGCAAGGTCTATTTTTTATGATTAATTCACTCGACCGCACGGGTACCTGGCGGACTTATTCTATGGCAGATGGCCTGGCTGGGATGCGCATTGAACACATCGCCGAGGATAGCCAGGGCTATCTCTGGTTCGCCACCTGGGACAACGGTGTTAGTCGCTTCGACGGGGACGAGTTCCAGAATTTTACGCGACAGGATGGTCTGATTAGCGACCGCGTTTATTTTATTTTACAGGACAGTCAGAAGCGATTGTGGTTTGGTACACTAAATGGGGTCTGCTGGTATGACGGAGCAGATTTCCACCATTTGGAGGACGATGGGATCGCAGGGCGTGCTGTGCAGTTCATCTACGAAGACAGGGAGGGGCGTATATGGTGTGGCGGTCACAGGACTCTGGGATATTATGATGGCACTGTGTTCCGCGATTTAATTCCGACCTACCTTCAGCATTACGAGGAGCCGCCTTCTCCTCTCTGGCCCAGTCAGTGTCGGGGTATTGCTCAGGATCCACAAGGTCAGATGTGGTTTGGATTTAACTACCTCGTCCGTTTCGACGGTACATCCTTTCATCGCTATGAGAAGAAAGATGGTTTTCCGAAAGGCAACACGGCCTATGCTGTGGCGCAGGACTCTACCGGCTATGTTTGGATCGGTCATCGTAGATACCAGGATAAACTCTGTTACTATGCCGATGGCACCTTCCAATCTGTTGAGGTAGATTTGGGTGACAGCCTGCGCAAAATTCAGTGCGACAGGAAAGGGCGGATGTGGTTTTGCACTTCAGATGGGGTGTTCTATCAGGATGGAGATGGGTTTAGCAGGTTTACCGTTGCCGATGGCTTGCCCCATCCCGCAGTCAAAGCTGTGTTCCCGGACCGCGAGCATCAGGTCTGGTTTGCTACCTGGGGGGGCGTCGGGCTTTACGATGCACATAGTATCAGTGTTTTTGATCACAATGCGGCAGTTTTTGAAAACAACAATATGGTTGAGATTTCACAGATCGTGCAAGACAGGCGAGGAGATATATGGGTCGGGTATATAGCTCCCTTTCTCAACCGTGTGGAGAAAAGCGTTTTTCGCTTTGATGGCGAGCACTTTGAATTCGTAGGCACTGAGGATGGTTTTGATATCAACAACTGTTTCGCCATCTACGCGGACTCCGCCGGGGACCTGTGGTTTGGAGGTGGCAATGGCTTGTTCCGCTATGATGGAGATAAGCTCAAAAAAATGCAAACAACTGCAGGTTTAGGCGAAAGTGGTATTTGTGCAATTGCCCAGGATTCGCAAGGGAGATTTCTTTTTGGCGATTGGGGAAACGAAAAAATAACAAGAAAAAGAGACTTTTGGGGTAGCCCATTGAGGCTCTTTTACCAGCGAGACGATCAGTTACAAACTATTCTTGAGGTTAATGTACAGAGAGATCCTTTCGGCCGCATCGGCACGGTGATTGCCGGGCGTAATGGCGAGTTTTATTTTTTTATTCATTACCCAAATTTTTTCGACAAAGATAAGGGTTTTGCGCGCTGGCATTCCGAAGATGGGCTTAAATTTTATGGGATTGAAGATGGGCTGATAGATGACAAAGTCGAGGACCTGCTGGAAGACCTGCATGGGAACGTATGGATTGCTACCCAAAGCGGTCTCAGTCGCTTTGATGGTAGCACCTTCCACACCTTCACCACTGAAGACGGTTTGCCGAGCAACCGCATCCGCTGCTTGTTAGAAGATCAGCGAGGCCACATCTGGATTGGCACAGACGGGGGCGTGGCTCACTACGATGGTCAACTTTTCCAGACCATCAATTCACCGCATATAGGACCTGTTCTTCAAATACTCGAAGATCGTGATGGAGTCTTTTGGTTCGGGACAGTCCAAAATTCTCTGGTGCGCTATAGGCAACAAAAAACCCCGCCCCGGATTTGCCTACTGCAGGTGATTACCGATAAGGTCCATGAGAACATAGAAGAAGGCATCCTATCTATCACAGAGCAGAATGTGATTTTCGAGTACAAGGGCCTGAGCTTTTCTACTCGTTCCAGCGACATGCTTTACATTTATCGCCTGAAGGGACACGATTCCGACTGGCAGCCAGCGACCCGAGAAATGAGGGCGCATTACCGGGATTTGCCACCGGGCGATTACACCTTTCAGGTCAGGGCTGTAGATCGCGACCTCAATTACTCAGAGATAGCACAGGTGCAAATTTCAATAGAACCAGACTTGCGTATTGAAGCTCTGACAGCGGCACTCAATAGCCAGGGAAGCAACGAGTTTGTTGGTCAGAGCGAGGTTTTGCAACAGTTTCAAACCAAACTGATGGAGGTGGCATCCACTGATCTGACTGTGCTGATTCTGGGTGAGACGGGTGTGGGTAAGGGATTGGCTGCACGGGTATTACACGGACAAAGTGCCCATAGCGATGGGCCTTTTATACAGGTCAACTGTGGTGCACTGCCTGAAACGCTGATCGATAGTGAACTTTTTGGTCACGAAAAAGGAGCTTTTGCCAGCGCAGTTTCTCGCAGGTTGGGCAAGGTGGAACTGGCCAAAGATGGCACGCTCTTTTTGGATGAGATTGGGGATATGACTCTGGAAACGCAGGCCAGGCTATTGCGCTTGCTGGAAGAGGGAACGTTTGAGCGCGTTGGGGGTAGCGAGACACTAAAAGCGCAGACGCGCATTGTAGCATCGACCAATCGCAACCTGGAGGAGATGGCCAGCACAGGTGCTTTTCGCGAGGACCTCTATTATCGCATCTATGGCTTTCCGCTGTATTTGCCACCTCTGCGCGAGCGCAAGGATGATATACCGGATCTGGCTGAATTTTTCAAGGCTCGCATGGCGGCTCATATCGGCAAGGAGATAGGTCCCTTGACGACAGAGGTTATAGAGGAGTTTCAAGCCTACGATTGGCCTGGAAATGTGCGGGAACTGGAGCATGCGATGCAGCGAGCAGTAACCGTGTGCCAGGGGGCTCGGATCGAATTGGAGGATCTTGGATCGTATCGTTCGCGAATCAAAGGCGCTGCTCTGGACCTGGTGTGGACTTCCTTATCGGATTCTCAAGACCGCGAAATCGTGCCTTTGGATGAATTTGAACGTCTCTATATTCTCGAAGTGCTCGAAATTACTAATTGGAAGGTAAAGGGAACAAAAGGCGCGGCGGCTCGGCTGGAATTGCCGCCTTCTACCCTGTACAGCCGAATGAAAAGATTGGGTATTGAACGTCCTTGATATGGATATGCTGAAACCGGGGTTGATGCCGCTGGAACAGAAAAGCTCTGGTGTTTTGCCAGAGCTTTTTGTTTTTTAGGGAGGGAGACTAAGATGATGGAATGGACTCGCAGGGCGTTCATAAAATGCAGCAAGATGGCGTTGTTTTCAGTATCTTTTGGCGGTGCGCCGCTGTTTTTGAGACAGGCTGTCCATGCGGCGAAGAACCCGATACGTCAACGCATCAGGAGAGGTGTTATGGATAATTTTGAATTTGGCGAATTGCTTTATGACAATCCGCTGTCTTCCGCGTCAGATATCGAAGGGTTTCGGCTGGAGGGGGATGCCGAAGTGACCTTTCCAAATGGTCGCATGCGAATGGAGAACCGTCGCGACCCAGGGGAGGGACAGGCGGCGAATTTTGTTTTCTGGTGTCCTGAAGATTTTCCAACAGATATTGCCGTGACATGGGATTTTTGGCCGGTGCGCGAGCCGGGGTTGTGCATTCTGTTTTTTTCTGCTTTGGGACGAGGCGGTGAAGATATATTTGATTCGTCATTGGTGCCTCGGGCTGGCGAATACAAGCAGTATCACAGCAGCGATATCAATGCGTTGCACGTGTCTTATTTTCGGCGAAAGGCACTCAAAGAACGCGCTTTTCAGGTTTGCAATTTGCGCAAGAGTTATGGTTTTCACATGGTCAGTCAGGGAGCTGATCCCCTGCCTTCTGTTGTCGATGCCAGACCGCCATACCCGATTACGCTGATCAAATGCGGTGCTGAGGTTGTTTTTTATATTCGCGATTTGAAGATTTTCCACTGGGTTGATGATGGTCAGACGTATGGGCCTTTGCTGGGCGGTGGCAAGATCGGTTTTCGGCAGATGGCGCCTTTGATTGGCGAATATGCGAATTTGAAGGTGCATAAGGTCAGTGCTCAGTTATAAAGGTTTACGCCGTCAAAAGATTGACGACTGCCTTTTGTGGAAAGTTCAACATGTCCAGGCTACTTCGCGTGCGATCAACATATGCTTTGAGTTTTGCTATTATACTCATCGCTCTGTTGAGTCATCCCTTATCTCTCGCTGCGGAACCTTCCCCCGACTTTGACGGGAGTGGGATTGTCGATTTTCCCGACTTTTTGCTTTTTGTAGGGGCGTTTGGATCTCAGGAGGGGCAAAAGAAGTATGAGGTAAGATACGATCTAACTGGCGATGGCGCGATTGGATTTGACGATTTTCTGATCTTTGCCAGTAGCTTTGGCAAAGCGGTAAATCAGGTGCCGGTATTCTCCTTCGCGTCTCCTGTTATACGCTCAGTGGATGAGAACACCTCGGCAGACACGCCTATCGGCAAACCTATTTCTGCCACCGATGCCGATAATCACGTCCTCACATACAGCTTGAGAGGACCGGATGCGAGTGCCTTCACAATTATCCCAGACAACGGTCAACTTCTGACACGGGAAGGGGTCTCTTACGATTACGAAATCAGGCGCGTTTACTCGGTGATGGTGAACGTACGCGATGGTCATGGAGGCACCGACAGCATCGCGGTGAGGATCAGTGTCCGTTCCCCACAGACCTCGAGTACCTATCGACAATTTGTGGAGGCCAAAGAGAATGGAACAGAACCTATCCTACCCGATTTTTCCTACGCGGGCTATCACCACTTCAGCAAACCCGTTCCGAGTGAAGAGGATCTGAATCTCCAGCTTACCGAATACGATGTCACAAATCCAAAATATGGTGCCATCCCCAATGATGGACAGTCTGACCAGGCCGCCATTATGGCTGCTATTGCCGACGCAGAGGCCAATGACAATAACAAGGACACGGGGGGTGGCATTATCTCATTTCCAGCAGGTGAATTTCTCGTCAATACCGATGCGGATACAACTGCAGACGGTAAGTTCATACCCATCGTGATTCGCAACAGCAATATCGTTCTCAGAGGAAGCGGCAGCCGAGCCGGAGGCACAGTCATCCGGCAGGTGAATAGCATGTACGAAAACTACTCTGGTGGGGGTTGGCCTGCCATGTTTCGGTTCAGGTATAGGGGCAATCCGATGAAGAGCATCTCTGTCAC
Source organism: Gemmatimonadota bacterium (assembly GCA_009838845.1). Lineage (NCBI taxonomy): Bacteria > Pseudomonadati > Gemmatimonadota > Gemmatimonadota bacterium. The sequence goes on from VXRD01000133.1 coordinate 21,504, forward strand.
AGAAAATGCTACCCGCGAAACCTTTTGGATCACAGTCGCAGATGCTTCCAAGTTTAAAGTGGGTGATTGGGTTACACTGAAGCTGGAAGACAAGGCGGCAGTCGCTGATTTTATGGGCGGGTTCACACCACGTTCCAATTGGGCAATTAGTGGTGAAAGGGGGGCTGTCGTGGATGAAAAGCACCGCATTGCTGAAATCCAAAACAACCGGATGCGCTTTCATGAGCCCCTGCACGCCAATGTCAACAGCAACTATAATTGGAAGGTACACGAATACAAGTTCCTTGAGGAAGTTGGCGTTGAAGACATCAGTTTTCATGGATCGTGGACAGGTGATTTTGTCCATCATAAGAATTATATTCACGATTATAGCTGGTATATGCTCCAATTCAGTGGCTGTGTCAATTCCTGGGTTCGGCGCGTCTCGTTTATCAACACCAGTATTGCACTGGGCATTAATGGATCAGCCATGTCGGTTTATCACGTCACACTGGCGGGAAATAAGGGTCATTTTGCTTTCTTGGGGAGCACGGACCACTCGTGGATCGGTCTTTCAGAAGACCTGGCAGGACATCAACACGGTCCAAATATACAGGGACCACGCTCTGGAAACGTGTATTATCGTTATGATTATCCCGCGTCACTTGATTTTCACGCTCAAAAAAGCGGAGAACCTATTGCTACCCTGTTTGATCGCGCCAAGGGAGGCAACCTGAGTGGCAGCAGCGGTGTCTGCTCACGGAATTGCCCTCATCACCTCGGACATTTTGTGGCCTATAATTTTCATCAGGGAGAAGGTACGCCAAATTACAATTTTTGGAATGGGACTGGCCGCGTCGTGATAAAACCCATCATCATCGGATTGCACGGCAATCCAGCCACCATTGATGAAAACACTGTCCAGCTTAACGAATCCCAGGGCAGTGCGGTTGCGCCAGAATCGCTTTTCGACGCACAACTCGAACTGCGGCTCGGCGCCATCCCGGATTGGCTCAAAGCCCTTCGCACGGAATGGGAAACGATTCGTAACACATCACTGCCAAATTTTCTACCACCAGACCGAACACCCCCAACGCTAATAGGAATGAGGCTGGAAACAGAGGAGATAAGCGCAGGCTCTTATACCGGGGAACTAAATTTGATCTACAACGAGAAACTGAACCCGGTCACAGAGGTCCCCTCTGACGCCTATGCGGTCTCGATACAGGGTGTGCAGGGTGCGATAACCATCGAAGGCGTCCGTTCTCAAAGAGAAAATTACCTCGCCAATAACAAAAACACGGTGACAATAGACCTGAGTTGGACGGGTCAAGCAGGGGCGACCTTCACGGCTCAAGATGTGATGTTAACCTACACGCCTCCGCATCACGAGAGTGACCGGGACAACAAACGGGTGGAGGATTATGGGGGCATACCCGCGGGCAACTTGACAAACTATCAGGCGACCCGTTGAAGCTCCCGGACTGGATGCCATCCATCGCGGAGAGCACTTACCCTAAATCTCCTGCTAAGCGGAGTGGAACAGATGCTTCGGCACCGTTCCACCCCGCTTAGCAAAAACCCCAGACCTGCGTAACATCAGTTATGAATTTGAGGAGTATTGATATGTCGGATTTTTCTGCTAATCGGCCTATGACAGAGCGGCGAGAGATGGTGTTGACGGTGGGGCAGGGCGAGGGGGATTTGCAGGGG
>VXRD01000134.1 GCA_009838845.1 Gemmatimonadota bacterium
TTCAATCACTTGAGCACATTCAAGTGCTTTTTTTTGTGTTGCGACGATTTTTGGCACGGATCTTGCACTATAAAAAGGGCAAACCGTTATGGCGCAGGTTTTTTCCATTCAAGGAGGATAACATGGCGGCGCAACACAAGTTGAATCTGATCAATGGAACGATAGATGCAGAGGGTGGTATTTGTATGTATCGGGCGACGAACAGTTTTGAAATTGGTTGTAAACCCGGTTGGCCATCTGTTCCTCCCCTTCCCTTTCCCGATGATGATGACGATTGGGATGATTTTTAGTGAGGTGACTTATGTCTGTCCAGACACTTATAAAAAAACGTGATCTTATGGCCTATCTATCCCTGCTCTATGCCATTTGGGGTAATGAAGTTCGATCTGAAGCCTTACGCACGATGATGCATAGAATGAGCCAGAGTATAGAACAGCAATCACAGAAAACTATTGTGTAAATACGACTCTGCAAAACCTTGTCCCCGGACCACATCACACAATTTTTGCGCGTTAATCGCATATCTTTGGGTTGCCAGTACAGGGTTTTGCAGAGTTCTTTGTCGTCTTTCATTTTATTGAGAGGGACTTACCATGATGTGTATCCACAAATGCGACATGCATCTTTTTCAAACTGACAAACAGCCTGTTGTCTATCAGGTTGAGACCGGTCTGTTTTATGAATTGGATACACTTTTCCAGGCGATTTTAGCGTGTTGTGAGGGGTTGTCTGTTTCGCAGGTTGTGCAGGTGCTGTCCGATCAATACGAGGCAGAGGAAATTGTCGAGGCGATTGAGGAGTTGGCACAGGTGGGTTTGATTTCGGATGGTGCTCTACCTGTGGTGTCCCATGTGCCGACAGCAGAAGGAGTGGCAGCCTGTGGCGTATCGCAGACAGATCGTTTGCAGGTGTCCTTGCACGTTTCCCATACGTGCAATATTCAATGTGCTTATTGTTTTGCCCACGGTGGAGATTACGGTGGTAAGGCCATGCTGATGCAACCGGACGTTGCCGAGCAAGCCATACGCTGGATTGTCACCGAAGCTCAGGCGTTCGGGCGGTGCCAGATTGATTTTTTTGGCGGGGAGCCGCTTCTGAATTTTCCATTGATGCAGGAGCTTGTCCCATTTGCCAAGTCCTTGGGCGCGCGATTGGGTGTGCAGGTTGGGTTTGGCATTGTGACCAATGGCACGTTGTTGACCGACGAGATGAAGCAGTTTTTGGTTGATGAAAAGTTTCAGATCAAGGTCAGCCTGGATGGTGGGCGTAAAACACAGGATCGCATTCGCAAGTTTCACAATGGTTCTGGGACTTATGATGTTGTGGCAAAGAATGTACAGAAATTGACTGCTGAGGCACCTGAGCGCGTGTATTTGCAGGCTGTTATGACAGCGTATGACCTGGACGAGGATCAGATTGCCGATGCGTTGCGTTCATTGGGTACTGAAAACGCGCTCATCGGTCCGGCGGTTGTTTCACCAGATGCGCCTTATGCGATTCGGGAAGAACACATACCCGTTTTGAAACAGCAAATTTACAGGCGAAGCCGACGTGCGCTCAAAGCTATTCTAAATGGTGAAGAGTGTGAAGAGTTTGATCCGAGGATTCAAAAATTGTTGACGCGCCAGAAATCCTGTCACGGGTGTCTGGGTGGTAAGCAGTATCTGGCGATTGCAGCAGATGGGTCGATTTATTTTTGTTCGAGTTTGGCCGATGCGCCCGAGTTTAAGATGGGTGATGTGTTTGCGGGTATTGATCGGGAAAAACAGCAGTATTTTGACGCGCAGTTCAATGTGAATAATCGTCCTGAGTGCAAGACGTGCTGGGCGCGCAATCTGTGTGGTGGTGGATGTCTTTGGGAGGCGCGGACGACGACGGGTGATCCGATGTATCCAAATCCTGTTGCTTGTGAACAGACGCGCTATCGCTATGAACTGGCGATGGAGATGTGTATGGAGATTGCAGAAGCCGATGCGTCTTTGTTGCAGCGGCGTTATGATCTGGAAGTAGCTTCATAAATCAAAAGGGAAAAAGAAAGATGGCCTGTAGAATTGGCTTGACGATAGATCCCGACAGTCGGAGGCGATATTGGCGATCCAGGTATCGTTCCTTCAGAAACTGGAGGACTGTAGGGCATTATACTTCTAAGAGACAAGCCCAGCAAGCAGTGACTCGACTCGCTAAAATTTGGGGTTGCGAAGCTCCCCCTAATGGGGTAGGACCAGAACAGGCCTCCTGGTATGTGTACGTATTTGCACATGACGGCTATTAAATCAATAGAACTTGGACAGAGATCACTCGGCTAATTAGGGATGCTACCTTTGAAGATTCTCTTTGACATCCTCCACGTCGCACATCTTAATTTTTTTAATTCAGCCATCAAATCGTTGAAGGCGAGACACGATGTGTCGGCTGTTGTCAGGCAAAGAGGTAACCTTGTTGCCATAGCGGAGTCAGACCTTCCTTGTTCCTTTCGCGTAATGGGTACTCATAGAACTGGTGTTAGAAAGATGGTTGGAGTATGGGAAAGAGTCGTTGATCTCAAGAAGATAGTATGCGAAATGGAGACAGATGTTCTGGCGAGCTGTGGATTCTATTCGGGCATAGTTTCGCGATTTTGTCGCGTGCGGTCTGTGATTTTTTATGACGACTTCGAATACAAGCTAAATTTTTGGCCGTGTCTTTTATTCGCTCATCAACTTGTCTTACCTGAAGCACTCGGAGTGGCAGGCAGAAACATCATTCAATACAACGGGTTCAAAGAGTTGGCTTACTTGAACCGATTTGTCCCACAACCGAAGATTTTAGATGAGTATGGCGTTCAGCTGGGAGAGTATGTTTTTGTCAGGTATGTTGCACCTATCAGTATGAACTATCGACGTCTGGGTCAGGAAGAAGTTACGCAAGCGACTAATGCGATTTTAAATACTGGAATGATCATCATAGCCTCCCTTGAACGGGGAATAAATCTTGAGTTTGAACACCCCAATTTCCGAAAGGTTGTTGAACCTTGTTCCAGTATCCATTCCCTGATTTACTATTCAGCCCTGGTGGTAACGACCGGAGATACTGTTGCAAGGGAAGGAGCTCTCTTAGGGGTACCTACTATCTATCTGGGAAGAAGGGAAATGCGCATAAACCGAGAATTAGTCGAGAGTGGACAATTAATAATCCCTGATCCTGGTAAGATGACTAAAGAAATATTGGCAAATCTTAGCAATAGAGTTCCGCGAGTCAAACCTGAAAATAAAAAGTGGGACGACACAACGGAGGTCATAGTCTCTTGTATTGAACAACAGAAATTCACCAAGTAGTTCTGTCCGATATCAGATGATATTGGATTGCCCCGTAAATGGTAATTCAATCTGGTAAATATAGATTTGATGTTATTAAAAATATTGGAAATCAATCAGGATTAGGG
>VXRD01000135.1 GCA_009838845.1 Gemmatimonadota bacterium
CCGCTTTACGGCCCCACGGAAGCCTGCGCAAGGCGTTTCCGACCGTCCCATGGCGACTCTCCATGGGTTGATACCAAGGAGTGGAGGGTCCTTCCAGGATCGCCCGGTCCATCCCTTCCATGACTTGGAATCCCGCGGCTTCGAGCGCGTGATTCACTTCCCCGAAGGTGGCGATGTCCTTCAGCGCAATGCCGCGCATGAGATCCTCCTTGATGGCCCGATGCCGGTCGTCCTTCGGATCGAACTTGCCCGTCAGGCACATTTCCTGCCCCCAGAACAGGGCACCGGGTTTTAGCACGCGGAATACCTCTCCGAAGGCGCGTTGCTTGTCTGGTGCATGGCACGTTGACTCTATGGCATAACCCCGGTCAAAGGTGTCGTCCTCAATGGTGCTCATGTCCATGAAGCTGCACGTCTCGAAATCGACCATGTGATCAAGCCCCGCCTCGGCGTTCAACCTCTTCGCCTCTTCCAACTGGATCTCATTGATGTTGATTCCTACAACCCTGACACCAGCCTCACGGACGACGCGGCGCATGGGGGCGCCGACTCCACAACCAACGTCGACCACCGTCATACCCTGTTGTAGCTCCAACTTGGAAATCATCAGCCGCTGATGCCGGACCTTGGACTCCTCCAGACTCTCATGAGGCGTGAGGGGCGCGAAGTGCAGGGACTGGCCCCAGCCCCACACCATGAACCCGCTACAAAGGTCGTAATAGTCTTTCACTGTTTCCGTGTGATCGTACCCGCCCGCGCCACCGGGCTCCAGCACCGCCCGGTCGAGCCAGCCGTCGAAGTGCTGCACTCGACGTGCGACGCCCGATCCCCGGTACGCATCTCTCAGCTCTCTTGACAGTTTGCACAGCCGCATTTCGTGGTGTTTTCCCCCGGCTCCACAAGGAGCCAAGTCGTCAGGTGAACAGCTCCCGTCTCTGCTGGGAGATGCGGAACTTCAGCTTCTTGCTCGGTTTCAGCGACGGGAACGGACTGAAACGGAGCTTGTGCTTGTACTTCGCCGGCGACACCTCAATCGTGAAGTAGTGCGCCAGCATCAGCAAGTTGGCCGCCAGGTGCAGCTCCATCCACCGGGTGCCGAGACACTTATGCGTGCCCAGCCCGTACGGGGCGTACCCGGGGCTTCGGTGTTCATGGCGCGACGGCAGGTAGCGGTCGATGTCGAACTTGTAGGGGTCGGGAAAGACCTCGCTCATGTAATGCGTGGCGGTCATGGCGATGTGGATCCGTTCCCCCATGGGCAGCTCGTAGTCCTCGACCACACACGTATTCATCACGTTTCGAATGGACATGGAGACGATCGGGTACATGCGCATGCACTCCATGAGGAAGCGGTGGGTAACGTCAATGTTGGCGGGGGTGAAATCCTCTCTCTCGGGGTCTCCCTTGGCGAACAGGGCATCTGCTTCGGCCTGGATTCTGGCGTAGAGGTCGGGCTGCGACGCCATGGCGTAGACTACGAGGCTAAACGTATCGCCGAGGTACACGCTGGCAATCAAGGCCGCGGAAAAGGAGAACAGCAGGTTGGACTCCGGGAGAAACTGCGGGTCGCTCGCGTGCAGGCTGAGGTAATCGTCCACCAGGTCCCGTGGGCTGTCCGCCCTTTGGGCGGGGGTATGGATGTCCTGGACCCGCTGCATCAGTGTGTCCAAGACTTTCGCCCGGCGTCTCATGCCCGGGGTGTTCAGCGTGAATCTGGGCAGGAGCTTGGCGACGTGCACGCTGAGGGCCCGTTCCTTGTACGCCATCAGGTCGTCCATGAGGTCCTGGGTATCGACGCCGATGAATAGTGGGGAGAGCTGGGCGTTCACCATCTCCCGGCACATGGACGTGGCGCGGTATGAGTCCCCAACCGTCAAGCTCGCCATGTACTTGCGCCCCCGATTGTAGAGCTGGTCCAGCTGTCCTCCCAGCCTCGCGGCAGAATAGGCGGGCGATAGGGACTTGCGAAGCCGGAAGTGATCGGCTCCGTCTAGGGCGGGCAGGACGCCGGACGCGCCGTAGACCTTCTCGAAGTCGCTGAAGTAGTCCCTGGCTCTCAGGTACATGCGCCCGCGCTTGTGCACCCAGCGGTTTGTCTCGAGTCCGGCCAGGAAGATCATGGGCTTCGAGAAGGGAGGGCGGATCTGGAACACCGGACCGTACTCCTCCGCAAGGTTCCCGAAGAGCGCGTTCAGGTTGCCGTCTCGACTATGCGGGTTCAGCAGCAGCTTGGGCAGCGAAACCGTCGGAATCTTCCTGGCAAGGGCAGGACGTCGAAGGGCTGGGCCGGCGAGGTTCTGAGAGACCGCAGAGGCGAGGGAGCGGCCGATCAGGTCCATCTTGCAGATGAACTCGATGCGCTCCTCCGCCTCGTCGTCGAGCTGGAATATGAAACGAAAGACGTCGCAGGTATTGACGAGGCAGATAATGATGACATCTCTCGGATCGGGAATCTCGTCGGTGAAGATGACCCTGCTGATCCGCGTTTTTATGAACTGGCCTGCAGTGCCCTCTTCCGACTTGCTGGACAGTTCTCCACGCCAGACGGTAGGAGCCAGTGTCCAGAATTCACCGTCGTGATATTCCAGGATCTTCAGGTCAACCAGGCGGTCCAGAACCGAATCAATGATCGATTCCGCACGGGGAGCGAGCCGTTCGATCCAGTACTGGGCGTTCCGTTGAACAGATTCGGCTGCGATTTCTTTCAGAATGGAGTCTAGAGCAGGTCTCCCCGTTTCTGTCTCGTCCACGAGTAACAGGGATTCCATGTCCGTGTCGATGCGCGATCTGAGTGAAAGCTCCGCGAGCACGGCACCGACCACGGCGCAGTTCAAATGCCAGCCGGGGACCTGGTGAAAGTAGCCAGTCTCCTCGTTGAGGAGCATCAGGATGAGCTCTTCGGTGAGACTTAGCGATTGGGTCGTCAAACCCTCGGTAGTATTAGCCATAGCCTCGGCCTCCTTGCATTACTTCAATACCATAAGGCACTTGCCCTTACTGTACTTATGGCAAATATAAATAAATACAAATATTTGGTCAAGGGAAGGCAAGTCTTATTCTCATTTGAAACAGTGGAACTGGTCTGCTACGTAGCTGAGACCGACCGCAGGTCGGAGAGATTGCTATCTCGTATTACTGCGCAGAGAAATCAGACGCAGATGGATGGTGTAAAGTGCGGGAACGATCATCATAAGTATGGCAGTGGTAATGAGAATGCCGAAACCGAGAGACGCGGCAAAGGGGATCAGGAACTGGGCTTGGATGGCACGTTCCAGAATAAGGGGAGTGAAGCCGAGGAACGTAGTCACGGAAGTGAGCATAATTGGGCGAAATCGCCCTTTTGCGCCCTCTATGATTGCAGTTTGCGCCGGCATGCCTTCCTCGAGTTCCTGATTGATGAAATCGATCATGACCAGGGAATCGTTCACGACCACCCCACTCAGGCCGAAGATACCCATGAAAGATACGGCACTCAGGGCTACTCCCAGGACCCAGTGACCCAGGATCACTCCGATGAACCCGAAGGGGATGACGGCCATGATGATGAACGGCTTTGTATAGGATCGGAGGGGGATGGCGAGCAGCGCGAAGATCAGGAGCATGGCAATCGCAAATCCGCGATACAGCGCATCCAGGGATTCGAGCTGCTGTTGTTGTTCCCCTCCGAAGCTGTATGTCAGGTCCGGGTGCAGGGCGGTCAGATTCGCGAGGATCGAATTGGCCAGGATGTCGTTGGCTTCGTCGCCTGAAATCACCGAAGCATCCACGTCCGCAGTGACCGTGACGACGCGCTGGCCGTCCTTCCGTCGAATGGCTGGCGGCGACATGCCCGAGTGCAGCGAGGCCACACTGATAACCGGGACCTCGGCACCACTCGGAGTACGGAGCAGGTACCCCTCGACATCGGTGATGGATTTTCGTTCACCGGAGGGCAGGCGCACATAGACCCGGACCTCTTCCCGGTCGCGCTGCACCCGAACGGCCTCTGTGCCGAAGAACGCCGCCCGTGCCTGCCCGGCCAGGTCGTGGAGTGTGATACCGAGGGTTCGCGCTTCCGGCCGCAGCTCCAGTTGAACCTCCGGGATGCCCGGGGAGTGGTCCGAACGTATGTCATAGACGCCTCCCACTCCACGGAGACCATCGACCACGGAGTCTGCAATCCGGGCAAGGCGCTCCGGGTCCGGATGCGACAACACGGCCTCCACCGGGTTGCCCAAGTCAAAGACCTCGCCGCTGAAGGTGATGCCGCGTACGTAGGGCAGCACACCCACCTCCTCCCGCCATGCCTGCACGACCTCTCCGGTGGAGATTTCTCTCTGTTGGGCGCCCAGGAGTTTGAACTCAATGGTGGCGATGTTGGCTTGCGGATTGAGGGTCGGCTCCGGATTGAGTCCGCCCCCGAGTCTCGAGCCCTGTCCGACGGTCACCGTTACGCCGGTCAGCAGCGGTGGCGCATCCCCGGGCCGGCCGCGCGAGAGTCGTTCGATGACCCGGTGGCCTGCGGCCTCCAGTTCCTGCGCCACTTCGTACGTCCTCGGAGCGGTCGCCCCATCGGGCATCTCCAGGACGACCGTCGCGATATCCCCCTCCACGTCAGCGGCCAGCGTGGTAGGAACGATCCCCGCGGGCAACAGGGAGATGCTCAGCACGAGCATTCCCACAGCCCCCGACATCGTCACCGCGGGCTGGTCGGTGGCGAACTGCAGGGCCCGATCCAGCGGGCCTTGGACGAACCTGTTCAGCAGCGCGTCAACGCGCCCCTGGAGCCGCGCGAAGAACCGGTCGAAGGCATTGGCCGGCACCCACTCCGGGCCGTGCAGGTGGGACAGGTGGTTGGGCAGCACGAACAGCGATTCGACCAGGGAAACCAGCAGCATGGCGATCATGATGATCGGCAGGGCCCGCCACACCTCACCGACGCCGCCGGGAATGAACAGCAACGGGACGAAGGCCACCACCGACGTCAGAACTGCGAACGTCAACGGCACCTTGATCCGCCGTACGCCGCGGATCGCGGCCGTGACCCCGGGTGTTCCCCGCTTGCGTTCGTAGTGGATGTACTCGGCTACGACGATGGCATCGTCGACGATGATTCCTATGGCGAGGACAAAGGAGAACAGGCTGATGGTGTTGATCGCCACGTCGAATGCCATCATGATGGCGAGGGCCCCGATTCCCGAAACGGCGAGGCCCACGGCGACCCAAAGCGCGAGCCGGATTTCGAGAAACAGGCTGAGTGCGATCAGCACCAGCAACAGGCCCAGGATCCCGTTCTTGAGGAGAAGATCGGCGCGTTCCTCATAGACCTGGGATTCGTCATTCCACATGGTGACGCCCACACCGTCCGGCAGGGAAGGGATCACTTCGTTTGCCAGGTGCTGTCGGACGGTCGTGGCGACATCCATCACTTGCTCACCATCGGCGCGGTAGATCTCCACGAATACCCCGGGATGGTTCTGGTGCCGGATGATCAGGTCGGCTTCCTGAAAACCGTCGCGAACCTCGGCGATATCTCCAAGGCGCAGGACCGTGCCGTCACGACCGCTGAGAAGGAGGATCTCCTCGAAGTCCTGTTGGTCGTAGTTCTGGCCGAGGGTGCGGACCCGCACCTGGGATTCCCGGGTATTGATACTGCCGGCAGATAAGTCCAGGGAACTGCGACGAATGGTGTTGGCTATGTCGGTGAGTGTGAGTCCGAGTGCTCTTAGCCGATGAAGCGGTACCTCGATAGAGATCTCGTATTTCCGAATACCACTGACTTCGACCTGGGACACGGAGGGAAGTGTTGTGAGTTCATCTTCGATCTGGTACGCCAATTCTTTCAGCGAGCGCTCAGGTACATCGCCATATACAATGAGCCGCATCATGCTCATGCGGTTGGTCATCTCCCTGAAACTGGGACGATCGGCACCGGCCGGGAAAGACTGTATGCGATTGACCGCAGACTCGATATCGTTCAGCGCCTGGACCATGTCCGTACCGAAATCCATTTGAATCCGTACGGATGCCATACCCGGGGCCGATACGGACTTGACCGCCTTCACGTCATCCACCCCGCTGACCTGGTCTTCGATCTTGACGACGATCGACTCCTCGATCTCCTCCGGTGTGGCGCCGGGATAGGCCATCGACACTTCGATATGGTAGAAAGGGGTGGTCGGCCACGCTTCCCGGTCGAGTCCGGTCAGCGACACCAGCCCGGCGGCGATAATAGCCCACATCAATAGATTGGCGGCTATACTGTTACCAGCCATATAAGCTATGGGACCACGCTGTTCCCGTGCGGAACCATCTTCCCGATTCATGGGGCACCTCCGATCCGCACCACCATGCCTTCAGTAGCGATCTGAATCCCGCCTATGACGACCGCCTGGCTGGCTTTCAGCGTGCCGGTTACGAACACCTTATCATCGGAACGCTGAAGGACGCGCACCGGGACGATGGTCAATAGTGTGTCATCGCGCACTGCCCAGACCTCGTTGCCCGGTCTGAGTGCTGATCGCCGCAGGATGAAGTACTGGTCTGGGATGATTCCCTCAATTCGCACTTCTGCGAATTTGCCCACGAGAAGGGGCGGGCCAGGATCTGCGCCTGCCCCTTCGACTGGGGTGCCGCTTGTAAAAGGATTCGGGACGCGTACGATGACGTTGATGGTGCGCGTCTGTTCGTCCAGGGATGCCTCTGCTCGATCTACATAGCCCTCCCAGGCATAGCTCCCGTCGCCGTATTCAGCTATGACACGAGCCTTGACCTGCCTATCTCCGTCGCCCGCTTCCAGCCTCCAAAGGCCGGGAATAAGGGCCGCATTGGCATCGGAGAGGGGAACTACCACCTCTACTGCGTCGGTCGCGTAAAGTCGCCCCACGCTCTGACCGGCTACCACGAACTGCCCCACATCTATCGATTCTGTCTGCACGACGCCTCTGAAAGGCGCGCGGACTTTTGTGCGTGCCAAAGCCAACTCGGCATCGGCGAGCACAGCACTATCTCTGGCCACCGAGGCGCGGGCTGCCTCGAGTTGAGGCTCCCACAGCGCAAGGGGATTGGCTTTGGCTATATCCGTTTGGTCACGTCTGAACTGCGCGTACTCAGCGCGTGCGATCTGGGCTTCTTCATTCGCCCGGAGGAGTGCGACATGCTGCGCGGCCACGTTGGCGCGGGCTTGCTGAACTCTGTTGCGGTAGTCGGCGTCATCAATGCGGAAGAGTATCTGCCCTTTTCGGACTCGTCCGCCACTCTGAAAGGCCGGATCTACCCAAACAACCTTACCATTGATTTCGGCAGCGACATCTATCTTTGCAACAGGTCGAACCGTCCCGGCCCCGTACACGGGAATTGCACCGGTGCCGACCACCGCGGAAGCCGTGACTGCGAATGGTGCCCGGGAAGTAAGAGGTCGGATTTCTGGCTCGGGTCTCAGCCAGACCATAAGGTAGGCAACAATCGTGGATATGAGAAGGATGGCACTGGCCAGGAGTAAGCTTTTTCCTCGGTTCATCTCTTTTCTCTTTCAGTTCAGGCTGATGGGAATCATCAGTCGCCCTGCGAGTAGAATCGGGATGGATCAGGTGATCCCGTGAACTACCATTTTCGTCGAGAATCCTGTCCAAAAATACGAATATCTCTCATAAAATACAAGCCGTTTGGCTTATTTTGTTCCTATTAGAGGCTGGGAAAACCAGTCCTCAGCCTCCGACTTTCCTAATCTTTCACCTTGCACACATGCCGCAAATAGGTTATAAATGGTATAGGCGTTTTTAGCATTGGAGGGTAGTGTGCGGGCATTGATTCAGCGGGTATGCAGGGCAACGGTTCGCGTTGAAGAACAGGTCGTTGGTCAAATTGACCGCGGTCTTTTGATTTTGCTGGGTATTAGCGATACCGATGGTCTTTCAGATATGGAATATGTTGCCGAGAAATGTGTAAATTTGAGAATTTTTGAAGACGATCAGGGCAAAATGAACAGATCCTTGCTCGACACAGGCGGGCAGGCGCTGGTAGTTTCGCAATTTACCCTGCACGCCGATACCCGCAAAGGTCGCCGCCCGAGTTTTAATCGGGCAGCTCCGCCAGATATTGCCAACTCCATATACGAGCAATTTGTCCAGCGCCTCCGCACCTTTGGCATTTACACTGAAACCGGCGTTTTTGGCGCATATATGCAGGTCGAAATTCACAACACTGGTCCCGTTACATTGATGATTGACTCAGAGATATGAAGAAACTGATTCTCGCTTCTGCCTCACCCAGGCGTGCGAGTTTATTGCGCTTGTTGGATATTCCGTTTGAGATCGCGCCGAGCAATGTCAATGAGGCTCTGGATACCATCTTGTCACCTGCCGAACACGTGCGGGAAATCGCACAGCGGAAAACAAAGGCGGTTGTCCATCGTTTTGACCACGCGCTCGTTTTGGGAGCCGATACAGTTGTGGTATTGGAAGATGCAATTTTCGGGAAACCGAATGACGCTAAACACGCCGAAGACATGCTGGCACGACTTTCGGGAAAAACCCATCAGGTCTATACAGGGTTGACTCTCACAGATACGGAAACCGGACTGACTCTCACAGAAGTTGCTACTACCTACGTCACCATGCGCGTGCTATCATCGGAGGATATCGCACGCTATGTCGCCACTGGGGATTCTATGGACAAAGCCGGTGCTTATGGCGCGCAGGGGCGTGCATCTGCATTTATTCAATCTATATCTGGTTGCTTCTACAATGTGGTGGGCTTGCCGCTTGCGTGCTTTTGGAGCCTTTATCATCGTCTGGTCGGGCAATCGCTTTGGACGATCATACCCGAAAATAGTGATGCGATAGACATTTAAAAATACAACGAAAAATACAACTATCCATGTCAGATCAAAAACAAGAAATTGCTGAGTTACTCAAAACGCAGCGCGAGAATCTGGGTCTGAGTATCGGCGATATTTACGAACACACGCGGATCAATCCCGAGTTTATCAAGGTGCTTGAAGCGGGCCAATTCGATTTATTGCCCGTAGCTTATGCGCGTTTATTTCTCAAAACTTATGCACAAGCACTCAATCTCAATGTTCGGGACATCCTTATTCTCTTTGATAGAAGCGTTGTACTGCCGCGTGAGCGGGCCACAGCACTACCCTCTCCAGAACGCGGGATAAATCGCAGCGCAATATTTATCTCGTTGCTCGCATTCGCGGTGATTGCAGTGGTGATCCTCTTTCTCAACTCGCGTGAAGAAGCACCGCTCACAGCCCCCCTCGATACAACCACACCACCTCTTCCAATACCAGATAGCACGGAATCAGTTATCTCAACCGAACAAATAAGCATTTCCGAAGAGGAGATGTCGCCTGGAATGCAGGATAGCGCGAGATCCGGACAGGAGATGCAACTGCGAGACAGCACACAGTCCGTTATGCCATCCCTATCGGAAAACCAGATGATGCCATCTGCCCAGACTACGGGTATTGTGGCAGAGACGCCAGCCTCTCAACCCGCACCTGTTGTGCTCAGCACATATAATTTGCCTATTCACGGCGTCATTGCCGAAGGAGAAATCATGATTCTTTCCGGCGTTGCAAGAGAAAACGCGCATCTATCCGTTACTGCTGATGACCGCGGGGTTTTTGCAGGAGTGCTTCCTGTAGGACGGCAGCAACGCTGGCTGGCACATGACCGCTTTCAAGTGGAGATACAACGAGCCAGCTCGATTTCGCTTTCACTGCAGGACCAGCCTCTCGAAGTTGTCAGCCCACCCGATCGCGGTCTTCGCCTGACTATTTTTCGCACCCTCATCAAAGTCGAAGAACTCGGCGACACGCCCTCTGGCCCACAGATAGGCCGATAGTTTTTATGGCGCACCCTTTCGCACAAATCGTTCCCCTGGGCACATCCCTCGATACATTTACCTACCGCATTCCCGACGATCTCCAGAACGATCTCCAAACGGGCTACCGCGTCCTTGTCCCTTTTGGAGAACGCTGGGTTACGGGTATTGTCGTCGGCTTTTGCGAAACGTGCGATCTGCCCTCCAATCGCGTCAAGACCATTGCCCAAATCCTGGATTCACATCCTCTTGTGACACCGTCGATGCTCGAATTGTGCAAGTGGATGGCCTGGTATTATCTGTGCAGTCTCTCGGAGGTCATCTCTGCGGCTCTTCCATCGGGTATTCACCTGGATAGTGGGCAGCATTTTGCCCTTGAAAAAAACTTTGACGACGCGATCAGTCGCCTGCTTTCGCCGCGTCAGCGCGAGGTCGTCACTGTATTGGGCGAACTCGGTTCGGCATCGATGCGACAACTTCAAAAACGACTTGGAAAACAGGGCGTACAGCCCGCGATATACGGCCTTTTGAGGCGGGGTGTTCTGGTCGCGTTTCAAAAGATGTCAGCACCTAAAGTAAAAACCAAGACCCAGCGTGCAGTGGCACTTGTGCCCGATGATTCGCGCTGGTTTGACCTGGAATTGCCCACACTGGAAAAACGCGCACCCCGCCAGGCGCAGTGTATTCGCCTTCTGCGTTCGGCAAATCGCCCCCTGTTGACCGCACAGCTGTCCGCAGAAGGGATTTCATCGGGCGTACTGAGAGAAATGGCCAAGCGCAATTTGATCTGTTTTATTAATCGCGAAGTAGTGCGCGACCCTTATGCCGACACCGATCTTCCTCCGCCAGAGGATGTAACGCTCACGCCCCATCAAGCGCGGGCTATCCAGGCGATTGGACAAAGCATTGATGAAAACGCCTTTCAGGTTCACCTTTTGCGCGGGGTGACGGGTAGCGGAAAAACACTGGTTTATATTCGGGCGGTTGCACACGCACTCGCATCGGGAAAAGGCGCGATTGTTCTGGTGCCGGAAATCACTCTGACGCCGCAGACCGTCCGTCGCTTTCGCGCCCATTTTGGCGATCGCGTCGCGGTTTTGCACAGTGCATTGTCCCCTGGTGAACGCTACGATGCCTGGCGCGAGGTTCGCAGGGGAAAACGCGCCGTTGTTATTGGTGCGCGCTCAGCTATTTTTGCACCTGTCGAAAATCTGGGCCTTATCATCATCGACGAAGAACACGATGGTTCTTACAAACAAGACGATCCCGCACCTCGTTACAATGCGCGGGATGTCGCTGTGATGCGCGCCCATCTGCAAAATCTGCCCATTGTTCTGGGCTCGGCAACCCCTTCTCTCGAGTCGCATCACAATGCACAGACGGGAAAATTCAGCACTTTAATATTGCCAGAGCGCATCGACAATCGTCCATTGCCCACTGTCACACTCGTGGATATGCGGCACGAAGGTGGCAGTTTGTTTTCTCGCCCGCTTCGGGAAAAGATGCGCGAACGCATTGAAAAGGGCGAACGCACCATTTTGCTTCAAAACCGGCGCGGGTACGCGCCTGCGGTTCAATGCGCCGACTGTGGGGAAAGTTTCCAGTGCGATCACTGTCAGGTTACCCTGACTTATCACGCGACCCGACGCCTGATGCTCTGTCATTATTGCGGTTATATTGAGCCATCCCCCTCGGCGTGTCCGTCGTGTAACAGCAGCAATTTTCATTTGCTGGGCGTGGGGACACAGCGCGTTGAAGAGACCCTCGAAGCGCAATTTCCCGGTGTGCGCGTTTTGCGAATGGATGTGGATACCACGCGCCGCAAGGGCGCGCATGACCGCATACTCAGTCGCTTTTCCCGAGGCGAGGCCGATATTTTGCTCGGTACGCAGATGATCGCCAAGGGGCTCGATTTTCCCGGTGTGACACTCGTCGGCGTTATTTCTGCGGATACGAGTATCCATTTGCCGGATTTTCGCGCCAGCGAACGCACATTCCAATTGCTGACTCAGGTCAGTGGGCGCGCCGGACGAGGCGAGATTCCGGGGGAAGTCGTTATTCAAACTTATATGCCCGATGGCGAGGCCGTGCAATGCGCACAGTGCCACGATTTTGAAGCTTTTGCACAGCGCGAACTCAGTGCGCGTCAAAGTCTGGGTTACCCGCCCTTTGGACGCGTGGTGCTTTTGCTCTTTAAGGGCAAAGATGAACACGAAGTCGCACGCGCGGCTGGCATAATCGCTCAGGCTTTGCGCGAACAAACACCCCCCGATGTTGAAATTCTGGGTCCTGTACAGGCTCCTCTCGCACGTATCCAGAGCACCTATCGCTGGCAGGTTTTGCTCAAGTCCGATTCGCACAGCCATCTCAATGCCGCCGCCCGCAATGCCGCCGCGCAATTTGCTCCTAATAAACGCCGATCTCGCGGTGTGACTCTGGCGATCAATGTCGATCCGATGTCGATGCTTTGAGCGGTGAATTATGTTCTCTCGAATCAAATCTCTCGCGCAACACACGGCGGTCTATGGCATGGGCGACCTGCTCGGTCGCGCAGTGTCCATTTTGCTCGTGCCCATCTATGCCAGACATCTCACGCCTGCGGATAATGGCATTTTGTCTCTGGCATTTGCATTTATCGGATTTAGCGCGGTTTTTTATTCCCTCGGTCTCAATCCCGCGCTGATCCGTCTCTTATCTGGCAAGACCGATCTCGGCAAACATCGCGCCGCATTTAGCTCCGCATTTTGGGCACTGTTCGCCACAGGTGTTATTCTGTCGAGTCTGGTCTGGACCAATGCCGGGAGTCTCGCGCATCATCTTTTGGGCAGTTCGGATTATAGTGCGATTTTCGAACTTATTGCCGCCGTTGTCCTTTTGGACGCGCTGTCAGAACCCCTTTTCACACTTTGTCGCGCTCGTCAGAGATCCTTTCACTATGCGATTGTGCGGGTGATTCAACACTCGCTACAACTCGGTCTTACCGCTTATTTTATCGCAATTCTCGGACAGGGGCCAATCGCAGTTTTTGAAGCCAATCTCATCAGTTCTCTCTTTGCACTTATTGTCATGTTTCCCATTGGCCTGCGGTTAATTCGTCCCACTTTTGATATGCGTGCGTTGCGCGAACTTCTGCGTTTTGGCCTGCCCTTTGTACCCTCAGCTTTTTCCTTTCTTATCATTAGTCTGTCTGATCGCTTTTTGATCCGATTTTTTTTGGATCTCGACGATCTGGGTATTTACGGTATTACCTATAAACTCGGTCTGCCCATCTTTTTTGTGGTTAAAGCGTTTCGCTCGGCCTGGGCACCTGCCGTGCTCGACGAAACCGAAGATGAAAATACAGAGGAAGATACGCGGCAGATGTGTGCGCGTGTCACTACGTATTTCACGCTGTTCGGCATTTTGGGCTGTCTGATTTTAGCCACTTTTGCACGCGAAATTATTGTTCTGATTGCCGGTGACAATGCGGAGACTTATCTCGAAGGCATACGGGTTGTGCCCCTGGTGGGGCTGGCATTTTTCTTTCACGGTCTTTATAT
The DNA here is from genome assembly GCA_009838845.1 of Gemmatimonadota bacterium. Taxonomy (NCBI): domain Bacteria; kingdom Pseudomonadati; phylum Gemmatimonadota; species Gemmatimonadota bacterium. Next base: position 13,353 of record VXRD01000135.1, read on the forward strand.
CATTCTCACCGCGGGTGTATATGCCGAAGGTCGCGCGGGATCCCTGCCGTTTATTGTGGGAACGGGTGCGTGTGTGAATATCGCTATCAATATTTTTCTTTTGCCCAAAATTGGATTTATTGCCGCTGCTTATAGTACGCTTATCGCGCATGTTTTGATGGCGGTTTTGCTTTTTCTAATTGTGCGTCGGTTTTATCCGGTTCCCTACGAGTACGGACGTTTAGGGAAAATATGTGTTGCGGGGGCGGTGGTTTTTGTCGTTTTATCACCTCATCTCCACGATACGTCAATAGAGGGTGTTATTGCGCGTGTAATTTTTGTTGCGGGATATCCCCTCATTTTGTGGGGATGGCGTTTTTTTATGCCCTAACAAACCGTTGACTTTGGTCTGCAATTCTGTATATTGATTTTTGACAAGGGTCTGCGTGACTGGCGAATGAACGTGGAATTGACCACGGGGAAGCGCAGTGCTCTTTATCCGATAGCCGATCGCCTGGGCTTATGAAAATTTACACACAGCCCGGGCTATTTTTGTATCGGGCCAAATACGAGGAGAATATCCATGTCCAGCCCTCTTGCCGACTATCTGTCGCAAAATCCTATCCCAAATCCCGGATTTGTCGCCTATTTGGCCGCGCTGGAACAGGTCGCCTCCATATCGCCCGATGTGGCGAAAAATATCGTGGGCGAGTTGGCCGACCAGCGTGCAAATCTCAAGATGATTGCGAGTGAAAATTATTGTTCTTTGCCCACGCAACTGGCGATGGGCAATTTGCTGACTGATAAATACGCGGAGGGGATACCCGATCACCGCTTTTACGCCGGTTGCGACAATGTAGATGCGATCGAAAGCCAGGCTGCAAAACTGGCGTGCGATCTCTTTGGCGCGGATCACGCTTATGTTCAACCCCATTCGGGCGCAGATGCCAATATGGTCGCTTTTTGGGCGATTCTTTCGGGGCGTGTTCAAGATGTCGCACTCGAAAAAATAGGGGAAAAATCGCCGTTTGATCTCTCGGCTGAAGCATGGGACGCGCTTCGCAAACAATTGGGCAATCAAAAGCTCCTGGGACTGGATCTTTCATCTGGGGGGCATCTCACGCACGGCTATCGCATCAATGTGTCCGGGCGTATGTTTGAGGCGCATGAGTACTCCGTAAATAAAGAATCTGGCCTGATTGACTACGATGAAGTCCGAGATCAGGCCAGAGCGGTCAAACCTTTGATTCTTTTAGCGGGTTATAGTGCATATCCGCGCAAAATTAATTTCCGCATTTTCCGGGAAATCGCCGATGAAGTGGGGGCTGTTTTTATGGTGGATATGGCGCATTTTTCCGGATTGGTGGCCGGTAAAGTTTTTGCGGGTGATTTTGATCCGGTTGCCCATGCCCATGTCGTTTCGACAACCACACACAAAACCCTGCGCGGTCCCAGAGGGGGTATGGTTTTGTGTACGGAAGAATTTGCCGAACAGGTCGATAAGGGCTGCCCAATGGTGCTCGGCGGTCCACTGCCTCATGTGATGGCGGCCAAAGCTGTCGCGTTTCAGGAAGCGAGTACGCCCGAGTTTCAAGCGTATGCTGCAAGAATTGTCGATAATGCCCAGGTGCTCGCACAGGCATGTATAGACGCGGGTCTCGCGGTTCTCACAGGGGGTACTGATAATCACCTACTTCGAATCGACGTTACCCCCTTTAATCTTACGGGGCGCCAGGCGGAAACCCTGCTCCGCGATGCCGGGATTACGCTGAATAGAAATACCATTCCCTTTGATCCCAATGGTCCATGGTACACCAGTGGTCTGAGGGTGGGCACTCCGGCGCTTACGACGCTTGGTATGGGGGCGGAAGAGATGAGAGAAATCGGCGCGATTATGGGCAATGTGCTCACCCATGCACGGCCATTGAAGTTCACGAAGGGCAGAAGCGCGGGCCAGTTTAGTAAGGTCCAATACAGAGTACAGGATGGTGTGCTCGAAGACGCCCAACAGAGGATCGCCAATCTTCTCGATCGGTTCCCGGTTTATCCCGAACTCGATCTGGCGTATTTGCAAAAGGCGTTTGGTTAGACGCTGTCAGTAGGGAAAAACTCGTTCAACTAAACAATAGCTTCAAATAAAACAGGGGATTGGTGAGTTGTTTTTTGGGGACGGCATTGGCCATCATGCCGCAGATTAGATCGCGCACTTTGTCGTTGTGTGCGGCTTTGTGGATTGTAAAATTGAGGAGGGGACGCCATTGTCCCAATTTTTGCATCCGCGTGCTGGTCGCCAATTCATCGCCTATTGCATCCCATAATCGGTCTTCATATCGCTTCAAAAAAGCCGCTGAATAATTGTTTGCGGCAATGGCTTCCTGCACGGCATCTACGGCAAAACGCGCGGAATATAGTGCATTGCCAATTCCCTCACCCGTAAAGGGGTCGATCAATCCCGCGGCATCGCCCAAAAGCAATACGCCATTTCCATAACTTTTTCGACGGGTGCTTCCCACTGGTAGATTCCATCCCACTGGGTCTTCTGTTGGACGCGCATTTTTGAATCGGTGGGCATAAGGCGAGCGACTGATTACTTCGTTTAGTGCTACTTTCAAATCCACACGTCGCTTTTTCAATACATCGTGACGCATGCCAATGCCCACATTTGCCGTCCCATTTTCCAGTGGGAAAATCCAGAAATAGCCCGGCAAGACTTCATCTACAAAATGCAACTCGATTTGATTCCCCAATTCCGCCACATTTTCGTAATAGCAGCGAATTGCTACGACCCAGTGCACGGATTCATGGGCGTACAATCCCGCTTTGCGCGCGACCATTGAATTAAAACCATCACAGCCGAGCACGACGCGACCATGTATTTCGCGTTCTCTGCCATCCACCACGCCGCGCACACCCACAATTTGCTCGTTTTCTCGTATCAGGTCTTTAACGGCAAATCCCTCATAACAGGTGTTCGCAACCTTTTTTGCTTCTTCAAAGAGAAAATTATCCAGTACCTCGCGCCGGATCACAAACCCTTCCATTGGCAGTACTTTACCCGTGGCCTGATCCCGGTGATCATACCGCCGCAAATCCACACGCGCATCCACGTGATTCGGGCTGCCAAATACGACTTCTCGAATGGTTGCGCCAGGCAATCGCGCAACCTTGTCGAATAAGTCGAGTTCGTGTAAAATTGACACGACTTTGCCCGATAGCGCGTCGCCACAGATTTTATCCCGCGGAAATCGCGCCTTATCTACCAGACAGACATTGAGTCCCGCACGATGGGCATATAACGCCGCTGTCGCGCCTGCTGGCCCCGCGCCAACAATGATCATGTCGTATATCTCAGTCATATATCTCCCACATCTGAATTGCAATTGAAATCATCATATATTATCGTTTAGTATGGACAAGGCTTCGGCATTCCATATAGTAACGTTTTTCGTCAGCGTGGCCGATGGATATGGATTTTCGAGGGTAGGCGCCGTAGCGGACAATAGATTCGAATACGCTGTCTTTTGAAATGGGAGGCATGTAAAAACCGAGCGCGTCTGGTTTGTTGCCCAGGTCGTCGATTACGTCTTCGCCGTGGATAAATCCGACTTCGGCTTCGGTATTTTCTCGCGTGAACAGGTCGAGCGCGGCTTCCATTGTTTCGGGTATGGTTCTCTGAGATGGGTTTTCAATTACGAGTATGCCCAGGTCGCCTGCCGCGCGATAGGGGAGGCAGTGGGTGGATGCGGATGATAGGGCTGCAGTGCGCTGATGTTGCGCGTCGGGCGATGAAACTTTTTCCAGACGCGTCCGGGTGCCCGATGTGTTGAGCAGGGCGACGAGGGTGTTGCATGTGGTCTTTGGATCAATGCGGGTGATCAGTCTGTGGATAGGCTCTATATCTATCGCATCGTCGTGCAGGTTGATCAATTCGACCATGGCGTGTCTGGCCGGATGTCGTGCTGATCTGTTGTTGCGTGTTGATTTGGTTTTTTCCCACGCTTTTTGCGCGGCGGCAAATGAGTGGTTGCCATCACCCATGGCGTAGAGGAGTGTTTCGTTTTCGACGCCGTACTTCTGATAGATGTAATCGGGTTCAATGCGTTTGGCGAGTTTTTGGGCAATGCGCGCAATGTCTTTCTGGACGTCGATTAAGTGATACTTAAGTTGTCCTCCGTTCATCATGAGTTCGAAATCGACGATCTTGGGATGGCCTTCGTCAAAGAGGGGTTCGATAATTTCTTTTTTCGGGTCGTCAATGAGTACTAAAATATGGGGTGATTCGAGAGAGGCGTTGCCCCGAACTTCAAAACGCGCTTCGAGGTTTTTGGGATAGGTGCCCTCGGTTGTGCGGATGAGGGTTTTGGACTGGTTGCGGCTGTCGTAATGCTCGAGGTCGAGGGTGACGACGAGTCCTTTGCGCGATTTTCCAGAAGGCAAAACGCGATCGACGAGCAAAAAGCCCTCAATTTCGTCGCGAAAAATGCCATCGGTGACAAAGCGTTTCATGTTGTTGTGTACGCGGGCAATGCGTTCTTTGTGTTCATCGTCGTAGAGATAGACTTCGGGATAGATGAGGTCCAGGGTTGATGGCGTGTCTCCCACAATGCTTTTGACTTCTTCCCAATACGATATGTCGTGTACATACTGGTCACAGGCGATGACTGCCCATTTTCTTAAGTCGATTTCGGGATTTGGGAGCAAAATTTTGGGTACGCCGAGCGCGATGTTGTCAAAAAACATGGTGTTTTTCCTCTGCAAAAGATCAATGCATTCTGATTCAACGGGAACAATTTAATGCTTTATCTCATAGTCTGCAAACACATACACTGCGAAAGGAGAAATTTATGGCGCGAAGACCCAATGTTTTGTGGCTGATGTCAGATCAGCACAATGCCAATTGCACAGGATTTGCAGCGCATCCAAATGTCAGGACGCCCAATATGGATCGCATTGCGGATGAGGGGGTGGTGTTTACACGAGCTTTTTGCAATAATCCGATTTGTTCGCCATCTCGGATCTGTTTTATGACCGGGCAGTATTGTCACACACATCGGATGTTTGGCAATGATCATTCGGAGATTCCCGAGGCGAATCCCAATACGCTGGCGTGTCAGTTTCGGAGATATGGGTATCAAACGGCTGTGATTGGCAAGGCGCACATGGTTCGACGCTGGGATGAAGATGGTTTTGAGCGTATCCGATATACGGATTTGTGCGATGCGACGCATTTGGATCCAACCGAGACGCACTATTTTAAGTATCTGGAAGATCTGGGATTGTCGGATTTTTACGAAGAAGGCTCGGCCAGACCCGGGCAGGAATATACAATGGATGGCAGTGCGCCGGCCAAACTGCCATATCAGCATTCGATTGAGCATTATACGGGCAATGAGTCGCTGGCGTTTTTGAAGGAGCGAGACGATGAGCGGCCGTTTTTTTTGCACATGAGTTTTCAAAGGCCTCACGCACCGATTGCGCCTGCGGCAGAGCATTTTGATATGTACGATCCCAATGAGATGGTGTTGCCCGATAGTGCGGTTGATTATTTTGAACATCGCTTTGCCGGCAAGCCCGAATTTATGCAAGAGCGGTTGGCCGATGGGTGTGGGTATCCACTGGCCGATCCAAATCCCGATCGCTTGAAGCGCTGTTTGGCGAGTTATTACGCGCTGATTACGGCGATTGATTCCGAGATTGGGCGGGTGCTGGATTATCTGGACGAGGTGGGGGAGTTGGAGAATACCGTGGTGTTGTATTGCGCGGATCACGGGGATTTTGCGGGTGATCACGGGTTGTTTCACAAGAATTTTGGGATTTACGACTCGATTCACCGCATTCCTTTTGTGTTGCGCTATCCGGGTGGTCCATCGGGCGTGAAGTGTGATGAGATTGTCGAATCAGTCGATTGGTATCCCACGCTGTGTCGTCTTTGCGATATTCCCATTCCCGATGGGCGCGATGGGCGCGATTTGATTCCGGTTGTGAATGGCAGGGCAGATGGGAAAAACGCGGCGTTTTGCGAATGGGATTGGGGCAATCCCGGGGGCAAGGTGTCGGCGATTCGCACGCGCGATTTTCGGCTGGTATTTTACGGGAGCCTGGATGAGGGCGAGTTGTACGATCACCGCAATGATCCGGGTGAGATCGAAAATGTTTGGGCTGATCCAGAATATGCAGATGTGCGTTTTGATTTGCTCGCACAATTGATGCGGTTCACGTTGCAATATCGGACCGATACGGGGCGGTCGAGTCACGAGAAGAGTTTGAACAAGCGGTTTGCGCCGACAAATCTGGTTCACAAGGGCAGGCGGTATTGGCGCGATCTGAAAGAGGCATATACAAAGGAGACGGTTTGGCCGCCGGAGTGATTAACGCCTTGTGAAGGCGAGTACGATGATCAGACCGATAAAGAGACCGGGAATAATAGAGAAACCCGCTTTCAGGCTGGCGGTGTCACCGATAACACCCATGATCCAGGGGACGATGCCAAATCCGGCAATGCCAAAGCAGGCGAGTACGACAAAGAGCAGGGTGGTATCAAAGGACAGGTGTTCTGCGGCTTCGGCGAGTATGGTGGGCCAGAAGCAGGCGGTTGCAAATCCGGCGAGAAGGAGCAGGATGTAAAATCCGATCAGATTTTCGGAGAAGGGAATGCCGCTGCTGACGACGACACCGAGGATAGCGGAACCGAGCATCAGGGTTTTCAGGCTGATCATCTGGGACAATTTTGCGGAAAGCAAGCGGCCCAGTGCCATTGTGATCGCAAAGACGACGACTGCGATTGCTCCGGCGCGGGGCATGTCCCGGAGGTAGGTTTCCACATAGCTGCGGCTCCAGAATGTGAATGCTGCTTCGACACCTGCTCCTAAAAATATGGCGATGGCAAAGAGCCAAAATTTGGGTGTTTTGAGGATTTGTGCAATCAGGCGTTTGGATGATTGTTGATCTGCTACCGGTAGGGGAAAGCGCGATAGGTGGAACGAGATGCCCATGAAAAGTGCGCCCGCTGCAGCAATGCGAAATACGAGCCGCCAGGAATATCCGAGGGTCAAGAGTTCGCCAAAGAGGAGCGCGGAGACCATGACGCCGACGGGGTAAAAGGCGTTGGTGATGTTGAGGTATTTGCCCGAGTCTTTGGGGTGAATGTCGATGATCAGGGGATTGATGAGGGCTTCGGTGAATCCACCGCCAATGCCGGTGACCATGAGGGACAGGATGAGCATGGGATAGCTGTCGGCATAGCTGATCATGAGAAGGCCGATGGCGAGGAGATATTGCCCCCAGGTCACAAAATGTTTTTTGCCCCATTTGCGCGCGAGGATGCCTGACAGGATTAAGACGACGAGCAAAAGACATGTTCGCGCGGTTTCCAGGCCGCCGCTTTCAGAGAGGGAAATGGACAGGGCGCTGGATATTTCGGGCAGGCATATTGGGGTGACAACACCGCTGGTGGCAAACATCATAAACCCGCCCCAGCAGGCCAAATCGAGTCTGGTGAGTTCGGTTTTCATAGGCACCGCTATTCCAGATAATCCATTTCGGGGCGCAAGTCCCAGCGGATCGTATCTGCGGGTTTGGTATGGCGTGCCCAGGCCGTGAGGATGCGGGAGTCTCTGTTTCGGGCGGCGATTTGAGATGCGATGGCGTCGGGATCCCAGCCGTCGAGGATACGGGCGGTGAAATTTTTGATCAGGCTTTGACAGGACGAATCGTTAGCGCGGTCGTGCAATTCGTTAGGGTCTTCTTTCAGATTGAAGAGTTGACAGGGCTGGTTGTGGTAATAATTGAATTTCCATTCGTCCTGCCGAATCATGCGCTGGTACACGCCTTCGGCGGAGAAGGGTCCGCCACCGCCTGCTCTGTCCTGACAAAATTCGGAGAAGGCGAGGTTGTCCCAGGATGTGTTTTCGCCGCGCATAAGGGGCAGGAGTGAACGCCCGCGAGAGTGGGGGAGTTCGGGACATTGCAGGGCGTCGATCATGGTGGCGTTGAGGTCGATAGAAGAGATGACGTTGTCAAAGCGCTTGCCTTCGGGCAGGTGACCGGGCCAGGAGAGGATGGCGGGTACTTTGGCGGAATGCTCGTAGAAGGTTTGTTTCCACCATAGGCCGTGTTCGCCGGCTTGTTCACCGTGGTCTGACATGTAAATGATGAGGGTGTTGTCGATCAAATCGTTTTGGCGGAGGGTTGTGAGGATCTGTCCGATCATGTAATCCATACGGTCAACAAGTGCCCAGTATGCGGTGCGTGCGCGGTGGATTTCGGCTTCTGTGACGGTTGTAATACCGCAGCGTTCGCGCCAGGATTTGATGTGGGGATGCAGGTCGTCTGAGAAGGGGACAGAGATAGTGGGGGGTGGTACGTGGCCATCGTAACGTTCGTAGTCGGCGCGGCGCGCGACAAAGGGCTGGTGGGGGAGCATAAATCCAACGGTTAGAGAGAAGGGTTCTGCGGGTTGTCCGGCGCGTTTTTTTACGCCCAGGCGATCGAGATATGCAACGGTTGCTGCGGTTACGTCTTCGTCGTGTACCTGATACGCGCTTTGTCCAATGCCCGATTTCGTCAGGCTGACGCGGGCAGGACCTGCTGTGCCCGAGAGCATTCCGTGGTTGACGCCGCCGCCACCGGGATGATTAGGCCCGTGATCGCCTACGAGGCGCCGAGCATATCCATGTAGCTGATCCGGTCCATTGGAATGCATGCGTCCGACGAGCACGGGGTCGTAACCGCCCGCGCCCATTGCATGGGCAAATGTGGGAATGCTCGAGTTGAGTATGTGCCCGTTTGTCCACACTTCGTTTTCAAAGGGATAGCGCCCCGATAGCATGGACATGCGCGAAGGTACGCATATTGGCGAGGGGCAATAGCAGTTTTCAAATACAACGCCATTTGCCGCGAGGCTGTCGAGGTTGGGGGTTTGAACGATTTTGTCGCCGTAACAGCCCGTCACATAAGGATCGTGCTGGTCGGAGTGGATGTAGAGCAAGTTGGGTTTCGGATGTGCCATTGTGTGTCCTGTTTTTATCAGCGATTTTGAAATAGGTTGGGTTTATGGTGTTGTTATTGACTATCCGAGACGGGGTAAAGGGTTAGTCGCGCTCTCTTCCCCGCGCCTTCATCGGAAACGATTAGCGTGCCGTCCGCGGCGAAGGTAATACCTTCAACCTGACGATGCCACTGGGCGGGAAACTCTCTGACTGCAACAACCTGGCCACCCGGCGTGATCTCCGCGATAGCCCCCTGACGCGCAGCTACGATAAAGTAATTTCCCGACATCGGGTGTCGCTCGATTCCCGAAGGCTGGAATTTTTTTCCTTTGATGTGTTGAGAGAATTCATCGACAGATATTGCGATATGTGCATCTTTTTTTAGCTGTTTCTCGTCAATTGACCAGTGATATACTGCCAACTTTCCCTCCATGTCTGCGCTGCGAGCGTCCTTGCACATCAGTAAGAGTGCCCGCTGGCTCTCGTCGTATGCCAGGCTCTCGATTTCGCAGTCTCTGCCGACGCCAGTCGTATAGACATTGAAGAGAACGGACTCGCCAGCAGTTCCCTCACGACACGCGTATAGTCGCCCTGAACTCGTGACCAGATAGATCTGGTCGTCAATTGTTGCAATGCCCTCAAAATCACTGGCAACCGGGTTCTTCATATCCGATAATTGGAATGATTTTACGATTGACCCTTTCTGATAATCGATCTCGAAAATGACCCCTCTTTCATCATTGTGCGCCAGAAGTCGGTCGTCTCTGGTCATTGCCAAACCAGAGATCTCTTCAAGATACGTGGGGAGCTTCCAGTGCGTCGCGGTCTCTTCGTTTAGTGTATAGCTCTCAAGAGATATTTTCCTTTGTAATACAGCCATTGTGTCCGCCAGAGGGCGAACGCTCGAAGTATCGTCTGACGGATTTCTACTAAAATCTGAGGATGAATCCTCTTCATAGTCTAATACAGCCATTGTGTCCGCCAAAGGGGAGACGATAGAAGTGTCTGAAGCGGTCTCTTCGTTTGGTGTATAGCTTTCAGGAGATATTAATACCGCCATCGTGTCCGCCAAAGGAAGGACGGTAGAAGTGTCTAAAATAGAAGTATCTGTATCTGCGTTTGACGAATTTCCACTAAAATCTGAGGATGGATCATAGCCCATCGACAACAGGTAGAGAAGAATGCCAAAACCAAGGAAGCCCAGCAGAAATTTATCTGTGTGATTCTTCATGTGCAATTATACCGTTATGAGTATGCCTGCCAGACCTTTCCCGGTGACAGGGAGGCTTTAAGATACCAATTTTAAACTTTAGTCAGCGTTGCGTTTGTGATACTTTTTTTGCTTTTTTCAATATCCTGGATGAGGGAAGGCAGATCGACGGATTGTTTTAACGAAACATCATACACAACGATGGCCGTTCCATCTTCTTTCTCGATCACATCTGCTACTTGCCACTGTTTGGTCCCGGATTTCAGGATTTGAGCTGTTGCTTTTTGCGCTGTTTCGACCTTCGTTGTGTGTACTTCAATCCGGGCATCATAGGAATTCCCGGTGGCCTTTGTCCCAGAGGTCTGGACCGAGTGATCAGGTGAAACAATTCTCCAGCCGGATAGTACTGGTGGCTGCGCGCCATAATTGATTTTCCACACGCCGAGTGTTATGGTGACGAAAGCCAACGATGCGAGGTAGGCCACAGTCGTAAGCTGGGTGCCAGCCGCCAGCCCTATCCCGATGACCATAAACATGTACACACCCTCTATGGTCGATTTGAGTGAGAGCCGAAAGGTGACAGCGGCCACGATACCCGCCAGACTGAACGCAAGGGCAAGACTACCCTTCACCAAAAAAACAACCAGTGAGATGGCGACAGGTATCACGAGCAGAGTTTGTACAAAGGCTTGACTGTATTTCTTGGGCGGATGCGTCCAGGCATATACCCAGGTAATAGGGAGGGTAACCCCGAAGGCCAGTACCAAAGCGACTACAACTGGAATCGTGTGTTCCGGATCGGCGAGCCGATTTACCCCTTCCTGGATGTTTCCAAGCGGAATGGGCGGATCGGCCCCGGAGTCAAGGGATGATCCTACAAAGATGCGTTCTCGCTCCTGGGCGACGTAATAGAGAATTTCGGGGAATATGTGAAAAATCGCGTTGAGAATCAAAAGCCACGTGATATAGTAAATGGCGAGACGTATGATGATGTTGTTGAGCATCGCATCCTCCTTTATTAGCTAAAACATAAAACCAGCGCGCAGATATACGCCCGTCAGGTCATCGCCTTTTACGATTGCCGCGCTAAAGGTCTGCTGGCGCTTGAGAAAAGACAGCCAGATTCCACCTCCGATACTGGTGTGCCATTTATCGGCATTGTCCGGATCTTTGTCATAAATTACCCGGCCGGCATCAGCTATACCGAACAATCCGAATTCTCCCGATACCAGCAGCTTGATTTTTGTCAGGACCAGTCGCAGTTCGGAATTTCCATACAGCGCAGTCTCTCCAGCGAACCTGTTTTTCCGGAAACCGCGCAAATTGCCGCTGGATATGCCACTACCGACAAAACCGGATCCACCCAGAAAGGCACTTTCGTGGAAGGGAAAGGTTCCCCATACCTTCTTGCCTCCTGCTCTTAAGGCAAGGGTGGGGGTAGTCGGAATAGGGGCTGTCAGGTAAGTACTGGCTGCCCCATCTATACTGCCAAAGGTCGATTCTACATCCCAGACGCCCGGATAGATGTCTCCGGCAACCCTGACCCTGATCCCCTGAGTGGGATACCCCAAACTGTTGCGCGTGTCGTACGCGACTTCACCCAGTGCGCCTACCTGACCGAAGGAATCTGTACCGTAAAGTGGTTGATCGAGCGAACCGATATATTTTTCCCGATTGGAACTGAGTGGTGTGTTTGAATACTTGATAATCGGCCCAAAGTCAATGGTTAATTTCGAGCGGAGCGATCCCATACCAACATGAGGCATATCTCCTTTATGATCTCCCGCTCGAAACTCGAGGGCAGGTGCGAAAACGAAATGTCTTTGTTCCACCTTATAGAAGGAAGATGGACGCAGAATTTCCGTTTTGTTACCGAATCCATTGAACCTGATTGTCTGGAACCCGGAGTACTTTAAGTAGATTCTCGCGTCGAAGTCGCGCATGAATTCGCGAAAGTTTCCGGTATAGGAGGCAAAAGGCTTGATACCCTTGAGATCATTGTCTTTCGCCAGCCCGATCTTGAAAAAATGTTGCGAAGAGAAAGGGTCTTTTCGATACCCGAAATGCTGACGATGGTAGGTCGCCCCCAAGAATACATCCATATCCGGGTTTACCCTGATAATCGGAGCAGTAGCAGCCTGCCCGCCCCAGTCCAGTGCATACCTTGCGCGGAGAAGCCGGGCGGGAGGTCGCTTGTAGGGTCGTTCGTCGATTTTCGCGCCCTTGCCTTTGGCGAACTGATTTTTTCCACGATAATCATAAAACCGGGTTTTTGATGCACCAGACTGGGATGAGTTTGTGAGCGCGTCATCCCCACCGCCACCATCAATGCGAACGACAATCTGTCCCTTTGTCCCCGATATTTCCGCGTGGTCATCTCCGCCCCGGAGATATATTCGGACTTCCCGGGTTTCCTGAGGGTGGAAAGTTCTTTGGAAATAGGGTGTCTTCCTTTCTCCTCCAGTACCTTCTATCAGACCGATACGGACTGCGAGATCACCGTTCGGCAGGTGTTCACACTGGGCGTATTCGTCCTTATCGGTTGCCTGGATTTCGACCTGGCGGGTAATCAATTCATAGTATCTGCTGGCAAATTCAGGCAATGCGTCTCGCCTCGATTTGAGGGCTTGGGTAAGCGTTTCCCCAATCATTTTGTAATACGGTGGTGGAAGTCTCCGCACGGCATTCTCGATAACCTGGTCGGGCAGGTCCTTTCGAAACGCTGTTACTACCGAATCCCACGCGGTCTTATTGAGTTCGGACAGAAACTCGCGGTCCATCTCCCAACCCGTGGTCGATAGACCCACCAGGCTTGGATATTTGTCTCCGAACGTGATTTGTCTGGGGAGCCTTTTGCGCGCCATTGCCATGGCAAACCCCTTGAAGCCGATAAAAGCCTGGTCGCGATCTTCGGGTATTGTAAGCCATGTATAACAATCGCCATCGGGGAATTGCGCCCATCTCCACTGGCCGTAATGCCGGTCCTTGTCGCCGATGAAAAGATCCATCAGTTTCGCCTTTAGATAGGCGCGGGCATCGACGCGGTTGCAAGGACTTTCTTCAAGGTGTTCCCACAGCCTCTCCGTTCCGCTGATCCTCCGGGAACCCGCAAAGCCGGGCGTATCGTCCGGCCCTTCAGACGGGTGTTCTTGTAGCGTTCCTATAAGGCCGGCAAACTCTTCGCGGTACTCTCCCAGCCCTGGATCATCCGGAATGACTACGAGTGTGTGCTTGGAATGGAGGATACCAGTGGCTTCCATCAGCGGATCAGCCACGAGTGCCCCTGTTGGTAGAAGCGCGCTGATCAAGTCCTGGAGGACGTCATCTACGATCGTATCCTTGAGTTCGTCCCATATTCTTTTGGTGGGATCTTTATCCAGGGAGCGGACCGTATAGCGGCGGCCGTCTTCCCCTGTAAAGTGAAGCGAGATAGACTGCCCGAATCCGCCGGTGCGAAGCGGTGTCAAGCCACCTCCTACGCTGTTGAGGTCGAGGACTGAAACCTCGATAGGAGTGGTCCAGAGGTCCCGGTTATTGCTGCCGTAGAACCAGCGTTTGAACCCGCTGGCCCGGAATCTTTCTCCTGGAATCACCATGTGGGTCTTAGCACCTTGCGGAGGGATAGAGCGGTGAATCCTGTATCCTGGTGGCGGTGAATCCTCCTCAGATGTGGATTCTGCCGGAAAAGAAAAAGCGAACACCAGCAAGAGTAAAATGGCGTTCCATCTGGAAAATATCATGTTTGTCCTTTCGTTTCAAGGTGATTTGTATAACCTGCAGTTGGGCAGATATGCATCAAAACGCAAATCCGACTGAGGTATAAATCCGGATATCCTTTTCTTCTGTACTCACAATATCAACGCGAATGGGACCTAAAAATGTTGTGCTGATATAACCACCAATACCAAAACCGTGGATACGGGTATTGGGCTGATCCGGATTGGAAGACATATTGTACAGGCCGCCCTGATAGAAAATTCCAACAGCACTGAGCGGTATGGATCCCCAAAATTTCATGTGGCTCCAAATAGAAATGCCCGCCGATACGAACCTGAAAGCCCGCAGTTTGTCGCGTTTGAGACCGACAACGCGCAATGCTGTGTTACTAAAGTGTCCTGCACCACCTAATGCGAAGTGTTCATAAATCGGTGCAGGCTGTGTCATATAGCCTCCGTGAGACCAGAGGCTCACACTCAATTGCGGATGGGGGCTGGTGAAGTACGCGAGTTGCGTTTGCACCTGCTTATGTGAAAATGTCCGATGAACCCATTTTGCTTGCGTTTGAAAATAGATGCCGTGTCTTGTCAAAAACGCATCGTCTCGGGTGTCAATACCTGCAGATAGCCACAAGGCGGGCAGATCTTTAGACGCATTGCCTATTGAACTGTCCGCATCGCGAATGCGGACATGCTCGACTTGATACCCCACTTTGAAACCTCCCCAACTGTGGAACAAAACCTGCATGCCCAATCGCGCGCGAAAACGCTTCTCGTTATATGTGTCCTGGTGTTGCCCATTTTGAAAATACAACCGATCTTGATTCCAACCCTGAATCTCCCCGAAGAAACCCAGGCGCCTGGATGAGCGAAAAATTAAATCCATTTCAGCAAGCTTCAAATTGCCCAACAGGCCGCGAAAATAAAACTCTGCTACGGGGCCATAAGCATTTTGATGTGCAAACTCGGTCAGTGCCGCAACCCCAAAATCATTGTCGTAATGAAGTCCTATTTTCAACTCACTGGGGGGGTTTTCAAGTACCTGAAAAACCAGTTCGGTATAGTCTTCATGGTAGATAACCTCGTAATCTACCGTTTGAAATAATCCGGTCGCATAGAATCGGCCAGATTCGTTTTCCAGTTTCCGAAACGATATCGGCTTATTGACAAACTTTTCCAACCGCGATGTAAATACCTCTTGTGAATAGCGCTCTAAACCCTCAATCCGAACCCGGTCAATTACAATATCCGATGGTATATCTACCCAGGTTCTGAAATCAAAATCATCTGGCAATATCGACGGTCTCGATTTTTCGACACGCTTTGAAATTCCGAGCGTTTGCAGAGCCTTCCAGATCGCATCCAGATGTTTTTCGGCTTCTTTTTCACCAATTGGGATCAAGGTATATGACAGATTAAAATCGCCTCCGTCAAATTTTTTTAAATCGGGCATGATCAGCACATGGGCGAGTTTTCGATTTGCGATTTTTTTTTCTTCAATTCGAAAACTAACAGCCTGATCAATGACGTCGATAATATCTTCAACTTCGTGCTTTTGAGTGCGCAAAGGTGTGGCACAATCCACGGCAATAACTAAATCAGCCCCGGCGTCTAATGCGACATCCACAGGCAAGTTATTGACAATGCCGCCATCTACGAGATGGGTTTGTTCTGTACTTATCGGCGCAAACACCCCGGGAACAGAAATACTCGCTCTGATTGCCGTGCCGAGCGAGCCATTTTTAAGCACGACCTGTTCGCCAGATAAAATATCTGTTGCTATTGCGCGGAAAGGCGTTGGCAGCCGATCAAAATCGTTTCGCGCCCGATAAATTGCGCCAAGGGTCAATTGATTGAGAAAATGCTGAATTTTTTGTCCGGCAAAAACCCCATAAGGTAATTTCAGGTTCAACTTATCGAGGCGCAATGCAAGCATCTGGCGATCAGCTATTGGTTTGCGATTCAAATTCGACAGACGACGGTTGGGGTGATTATTGGTTATTTCCCACCAATCTGTTCCTACAATAATGCGTTCGACATTATCAACAGAATATCCGGCAGCGTACAGTCCTCCCACCAGAGCGCCATAACTTACGCCCACGATCAAATCAATGGGTATGCCTTCGCGCTCGAGCACGCGCAACACGCCGATATGTGCCCCGCCACGCGCGCCTCCCCCACTGAGCACCAGTGCGACTCGGGGCTTCTGTTTTGCAAAAGCAGGAAGCGTGATAGACAGGGCAAAACCGAAACACAACAAAAAAACAAATAGGCTTTGAACTATGCCGCATTTGATTGCGTATAACCTTTTGCCTGTCATCTGATTCCCGACTTTGAAAGAATTGAAACTACTCCTGTCGATCAACCCGTACAATCTGATATAGCCCGACATTCCATACAAAAAAATAAACCCGAACGTATTTATCTGCCCATCCAGACCTCACGGTCCGAATCTCTATCCCGTAATATTGTCCATCCGGCAAGTCGCGTGGTATGGGTATGTGTCCTGACGTATCGAGTTGACGCACAGCACCCTGCGCCTTTCCATCGCGACTCAAAAATTGATAAAAATACCGGGTCTCTGCTTCAGTAGCCAGATTTCCCACAATCGCCAGATCTTCAAAATGCAATCCTCGTCTGTCAATCCAAAAGCGATCCAGCGGATTTATACGTCGAAACCAGTAATCGCCCACCTTATCCCGGCGTGCAATCAAAAGTCGAATGAGTCTCTCTTCAGCCTTCTTGTCGCTCAAATGCCCTGTCTTCACAATAGCTGCCAAATCCGCATCGCTAAACGCCATTGCGATTTTTGCCCCCCAGTACCCATCGCGATTTGTACACCGCTGAAAAGCCGGATTGGGATAATTGGTAACCCACCGCCTGGGCGAAAATACATCGCTCTCCAAATAACCAATTGATGGAAAATGTATGGGTTTTGCATCTTCCCACGCCTTTCGATACAGCCCCAGCCCCAAAACAGATGGGACAATATAGCGAAAATCGACAAAATACTCATTTCCTGACTTAGGCGTGTGAGGCCGCACCGAACGACTACCCAAAGTCGCGTCCATATCGATCAAATAGTGTTTGATATATTGACGTCCCTGTTCATCAGTCACAAACATATTCAGGGTGTTGGCCGCACGTCGATCTACATCATTGATCCACGAAGAGATCGCTCGCAACCCCCGTAACTCCCTTCGATGCTGGTGTTTCACGCGATCATTGGGGTCGTCTTTCCGCCGACTGTGAAAATCAAAAACACCGAGCGGAATACCCGTTAATCTCTTGCTTGCCAGGCATCGGATATACCCGTTGGCTTGTTTCTCAATAGAAGACAGTACATTTTGCAAGTCTGCATCTGTCATGTCCTTGTGTCTTCCCTCATCATCAGATACCTCAGCCTCAGGGCCAATGGTAAGCCATTCTGCGCGAAAAAAAACAACGGAATTTTGCGGCACATGATAGCCCGCAGCATACAGAATTTTTGTCGATACAACCTCGGCAGTTGTCGCCAACTCCTCATAACCTTTTGCGTCAAACTTTAAAAAATAAATATCTCCTTTTGCGTCCCGAATTGTAAGCTCAGGCACCTGGCCCTCTAATTTTCCCGATATAATCTCCCATGAACCGCTCGTATCTGGATGCGCGTGCCCCGGTCCTTTGGCCAACGCCGCAGCATCCATCCGCACAAGAAAATGCCGATTCGTGTACCAAGATGAATTGGGTACTTCATCCAGCACATTGACATTATCTGCCTGACGAGATGGCGCAATATTCAGAATATTCCCAACCCGCCGCGCACTCCGTCCCAAATCCAGTTTCTTAGTCATTGGATAAACAAAAGAGTGATCGACCATGTCCCATATCAGATTCCTTTTAATTACTTTGGGTTGAACAATACTGCGATTGTCGGGATCAAACCACTTGATTGGCGCAGTCGATAAATGGTGGTCGATCGCTTCAGCCTCGACGGCAACACAGGCCATAAGCACCCATACCCACAATTTATTTAAATCCTTTTTCATCAAGAATGTCTTCCCTGCGTCTTCTAAAATGCCTGGCTCATCGTAAATCCGATGAGGAAACGATTGGCAGTACTATGCCCAATTTTGATTTTGCCGAGCAAACCGACCTCCGTGCGAAATGCAATGCCGCCACCCCACGAAGAATGGAACCCTCCCCACCTCAAATCTCCAAAATGGTCAAAAATTTGCGCTTCATCCCAAAACAAAAACACATTCGAATAATCCCATATTGGATATCGATACTCCACATTAAATTGCAATGCTCCCTGTCCGCGAAAATAACCGCGCGTGTATCCGCGTGCCGATTCATTACCGCCCAATTGAATCAACTCGGTATAAGGAACAAATCCATCCCCCACTGACCGCACTTTATCCACCCGTGCGTGCAGAACCAGAATGCGGTTCTTCCAGAACAGCGTGATATAACGGGCAGCTTCGGCGCGTATCTTGTAGAACGCAATGCGATCAGGGCCTGTCACCCAGTCGCCTTCTAAAGTGATAAATCCACCGCGTTCGGGATATCCAATATCTCGCGCAAAATAAAACTGATCTCCAAATTGTGTAACTATCCTGCCTGGAAAACGATAATTGGATGGATGAGAAAGCTGGCGAACTGGTTTTTTATAATCGCGGTCATCATATATTACCCGAAGCCCAACGCGATAAAATTTGAATTTTGTGCCCAACCCCTTAACCAGACGCGCCTGTGGTGATGATCCCGGGTCGGAAAGTGGTTGCAATCCACCCAATACAGGCATAAAATCGCGCTGCGAAAATCCAATCCTGCCCACCATTTTAAACTGCGGCACTATAGACGCGGTCTCAGCCGTTTTCAAACGCCATTCAACAGAGGTTTCAACATCAACTTTTTTGAGTTCAAAAAGCCTCGACTCGTCGTTATCTATTGCGCCGTTTATATTGGCATTTCTATTTTTTGTTTGCAAATATCCACCCTGAATTTTCCAAATAAGCCCCGTGTCCAATAGATTGGGGTCAATATACAGACCTTCGCAAAATTGCCCCTGCTCGCCCGAATAGATATAGTGTGCAGTCAATGCGTTTTTGCGCCCCAGGATATTGGTATGGAAAAGACGCGCTCCAATCCCTGTGCCCGTTTCTCCTCCCAATTGCCCGTGCGGAAAAAGACCAAATGTACCCGATTTATTGGTGAAAAATTTATAGTAACGAATCCACAGTTTTGCGTACTCTACTTGAATAGCGAATTTCTCCAAAGGATAGACCATCGTCAGCAAGATATACCGGGGGGATCGCAAGAGATATTTCACTTTTGAAGTTTTTGTAACATAGACATCCGTACTGTCGGTAACTCTGGCTTGCGATATATCGTAGGGATCGTGCTTGTAAAGACTGTCAGTGTACGTCACCGAAGTTGAGGTATGTGCGTCTTTCGGGGGGCAAAACAAAAAGACACATAAAGGAAGAGAAAGAAGAAATGAGCGCATCAACCGATTCTCAAAAAATTATCAACTTGTGTTATATAACTCAAATTATGTGATATAAATTAGAAATACTATACAAAAATACAGAGATCAACCCCCTTGTTGGTGACCGCAGGTACCCGCTCAGGCATCCTCCTTTGCATCAAACTGCCAGCAATTTCAGACTACGACTTTGCCAAATAGCGCGCAAATCATAGCGCATATTCTTTATCATCCTTCTTTGCCAAAGGCGTTGGCAAAGATCAGAAAATCGCTCATACCAATGCTGCCATCCCCATCCAGATCATACCGCGCGTCATATCCTGCATCACCTTGAGTTAGTCCGAAATAATCTACAAATAGCAAAAGGTCGGAAATACCAACAATGCCATCGCCATCGAAATCGGGCGATGGCGTCTGGGATTGTATTGTGATATACGGCGACATATCCCACAGCAGAACCGTACCGTCTAAACTCCCACTGGCAAGCAGGCTGCCATCCCGACTAAAAGCGACGCTCCAGACTTCCGATAGATGCCCTTCAAGCGTCTGCTCAGGTCGTCCTGTAATGGCGTCCCATAGACGAATGGTGCGGTCCAAACTCCCGCTGGCGAGTATGCTGTCATCCGGGCTGAACGCAATGCTCCGGACATCATCCGTATGCCCCTGGAGCGTCTGCTTGAGTTGTCCGGTTGTAACATTCCACAGGCGGATGATGCCATCTGCATCCCCACTGGCGAGTGTCTTCCCATCTGAGCTGAATGCAACGCTCCAGACTGCCGACGTATGCCCTTCGAACGCGTTTAAGGGCTGTTCGCTGGTAGCATCCCACAGACGAATGATGCCGTCTGTACTCCCACTTGCCAGTGTCCCATCTGGACTGAATGCGACACTCCAGACATCCGCTTCAAGCCCTGTGATCCTCTTTAATAATTTTCCCGTGGTAGCGTCTCGAAAATCAATAGAACCACGAACATGGTCTCCACCTTTTCCAGCCGCGAGCATACTGCCATCCCTTGAGAACGCGACCGAAAAAATAAAAGGATCATATTTATAGGGGTCACTACCGCCGCCAAGGCCAAAGCCGATGGTGATGCCCCCAATTCTAATGCCGGTGAGGCCGCCGCTGGTGTCACCAAAGCCGATGCCACCAATGCCGATTCCGATGCCAGAACCAGAGCCTCCATAGGATCTATCGGGCAGGCTCATCTTGTACTGTCCCGTGCCCCCATCCCACAGATGGATTGTTTTGCCAGCCACACTTGCGAGCGTTCTGCCATCCCTTGAGAACGCGACGCTGCGGACTGCAGATGCATGCCCTGGTAGCCTCTTCTCGTGCTGTGCTGTATCCGCATCCCACAGATCAATTGAACCAGCCCAATTGCCACTGACGAGGGTGCCATCCTGGCTGAATGCGACGCTTCGGCCCAACCATTTATGCCCTGTGATCGTGTTCAATGGTCGTCCTGTAGCGCCCCATAGAATGAGTTCTTCTCCGCCTCCACTGGCGAATCGTCCATCCTGGCTGAACGCGACCTTTCGCACAGGCCACACATGCCCTGTGAGCCTCTGCTTGTGTTGCCCTGTGTCTGCATCCCATAAATCGATATTGCCTCCCCCAAAAAACTTTCCGCCGCCACTGATCAGCGTGTTGCCATCTGGACTAAACGCGATACTATAATAGTAGGTAGGCACTGGAGGAAAATCGGACTTTTCTAAACGTTGCTCTGTGCCTGTGGTGGCATCCCACAAATAGAGGTCGCCCTGGCGCATTCCCGGGAGAGTCTGACTGGCACCGGCGAGTGTGCTACCATCCGGGCTGAATGCGACACTCCAGATTCCGCCTGCGCTTGGCCCCACCGGTTCGATCTTTTTCCTGTGCTGTCCTGTGGTCGCATCCCACAGATGGATGATACCACTAAGAAAAGATTTCCCAGCACTTGCGAGCGTGTTGCCATCCGGGCTGAACGCGATACTATTGACTATCTCCGCATTTCCAAACACATCCAGCGCAGTGAGCACTCTCAGGTGCTGTCCTGTGGTGGCGTCCCACAGGTGTATTGTACCGCCCTGACTGCCGCTGGCAAGTGTGTTGCCATTCTGGCTGAAGGCGACGCTACGGACCGCGGACCGATGCCCCGTGAGCGTATTCAAGTGCTGTCCAGTGGTTGCATCCCATAGATGGATTGTACCGTCCCAACCGCCACCAGCGAGTGTGCTGCCATCCGGGTTGAACGCAACGCTACGTACAGCAGACGTATGCTCCGTGAGGAAGTCGATCTCGGCACCTGTGAGTGCATTATAGACCCAAACACCGATGCCACTGCCGACCGCCAACCGCGTGCCATCATCCGAATACGCGATATCCAATATCCAACCTTTGCCCAGGCGTGCGGTTACGCCGTCGGGTAAATGCCATGTCCAATAATCACCGTCCCTGCTGCGTGGCACGTCAGGCGTTCCAGCAGTAAATATCACCAACTCACTTCCAGCAGATACCCTGATAAGGGTGTATGTTCCCGGACCGGGGCTAAGTGTAAGCGTCCGTTGTGCGCGGCCATTGGCATCGGTTGTTGCCTTTTCAACTGTGAACTGACCACTGAGCTTCCCCTCACCGGCGGTGACTGTAAAGGTGACTTGAGCACCTGGTAAAGGGTTCCCGTACTGATCTTGTACTTCAACGATCAGGGGGTTGGGCAACGCGGCACCGGGTGTGCCTTGCTGGTCATTGCCGGATATTATCGCCAACCCCGCAGGCTGTGGCTGAACCGCCTCAGCCACGTCCCATAGTTTGATCGTCTCATCCTCTGCCCCAGAAGCGACTGTCGTCCCATCGGATGAGAACGCCACCGAAAGAACCTCCTCTGTATGGCCTTCAAGAGTGGCGATATTTGTGCCCGTCGCCACGTCCCACAGCTTGACCTTTCCATCCTCTGACCCGGAAACGATGGTTGCAGCATCGGGAGAAAATCCCACAGAAGTTACGTTATCCTTATGCCCTTCAAAGGTAACGGTATTTGTGCGCGTTACCACGTCCCACAGCTTGACGGTCTTATCATTTGATCCAGAAGCGAGTAGCGTGCCATCGCGCGAGAACACTACTGAAGTGACATTTCCCGTATGCCCTTTAAGTGTGATCGCGTTTCCCGTCGCCACGTCCCATAGCTTGATTGTGTCATCAAAAAACTCTGACGCGGTGGTAGCGAGGGTGCCATCGCGTGAAAACGCCACTGATTCGACGCCGCCATAAGGCGTCTCCTCAAGTATGGCGGTGCTCGTACGCGTTGCCACATCCCACAGCTTGATCCCATCCCAGGATGCGGAAGCGAGGGTCTTCCCATCAGAGGAGAACGCTACCGATTCAAAATATTTCCCTTCAAGAGTAGCAATATTTGTGCGCGTTGCCATGTTCCATAGCTTGATGCTATACAAAGACGCGGTGGCGAGAGTTGTCCCATTGTGAGAAAATGCTATAGCTTCAACGCCATAAATATTGTCTTCAAATGTGGCAATATTTGTGCGCGTCGCCATGTCCCACAACACAACCGTTCCATCCCTTGAACCAGAGGCAAGGATCGTCCCGTTGGGTGCAAACGCTACAAAATTGATCCGCCCCTTATGCCCTTCAAGGGTGGTTTGAGCGTGGCTGTTCTGTACGAACAAGATAGAGAGAATGAGGTTGAACAATAGGACCTTTTTCAGGTGAGCATCCTCCTTGCTCTGAAGGCTGAGTATTGCGAGGCTTCCCGTCTTCTCTGGTTATTAATTCTTCCCAAAGGCGTTGGCAAAGATCAGAAAATCGCTAAGTCCGACGGTGCCATCCCCATCCAGATCAAAGCGGGCGTCGGTACCGCCGAACGCATTGACGAACAGTAAGAAGTCAGCCAAATCGGTTCGACCGTCGCCATTGAAGTCGGTCACGCCCGTTGTGGCGCCTCCGTTGGGCAGCATGTTGTAGGCATATATCTTTTCGTCCCAGTCGTCCGCCACCCACATAGTCGTTCCGTCCGACCAGATGCCTTCCGGGCTACCGTTTCCAGCAGATTTCAGTGTATTGAAATCTTTGTCCGGGACACGCTCTTTAGACATCATGTCATAGGCATACAATTTCTCGTCCCAGTCGTCCGCCACCCACATGGTCGTCCCATCCGACCAGATGCC
>VXRD01000136.1:0-21854 GCA_009838845.1 Gemmatimonadota bacterium
TTCTTGACTTTGGTATAATATAATATTAAAATGGATGAAAATACTGTCTGCAAACAATTTATTGATATTAATAGGCCATATGTTATGATTTTATTGCTCATGCCTGCGTTTTTGATGCTCGTTTTGATGGGTGTGGCAGGCGCGTCTGATCAGGGCGATGCGTTGCTCGATATGGTAAAGAGCCGCGATCGGGCGATTCAGGATATTGTGCGTTCAGAAACTGGGGGCGATACAGCTGAAGAGCGCGCTGCGCTTAAAGCTATTGTCGGTGAGTTGTTCGATTTTGAAACATTTAGCCAGGAGTCCCTCGGCCGAGATTGGACAGCGCGAACAGAAGAAGAGCGGGCTGATTTTGTGGCTGTGAACAGGCAGCTGATCGAGAAAAATTACGCCGATCCCGCGTTATATACGAAAGCGGAAAAGATCGATTATACGGGTGTTGAGGTTGATAGCACACAGGCTGTTGTCAAGACGGTGGTGTATTACAGGCGCGAGTCGAGTACGATTGACTATAAATTGCATCTCGTTGATGACAAGTGGTTGATTTTCGATATGGTGATCGATGAGTTGAGTGTTGCGCGCAGCAACCGGTCGCAGTTTCGCCGGGAGATTCGCAGGTCTTCTTTTGAAGGCTTGATGGATAAGTTAAAAGAAAAACTGAGTGAAGATACGTCGGATTAGAAAGGTGGCACTCATTGGTTGAAGTGGGGCTTCGTTTTTTAGCGGGGTGGACTTATCGGCACTACAGAGGTATTCTTGTGGTGTCGATTTTGTTGACGGCTTTTTGCAGTATTTTTGTGTACAGGCTTGGACGGAAGCTCGAGACGGATCTCGTTGCCCTGATCCCGGAAAATTATCAGAGTGTGAAGACGCTCAATGAGATCAAACAGCGCGTGGGCGGTGTGGGCAGTTTGGTGGTTTTGGTACAGAGTCCCGATTTTGAGGCAAACAGGCGTTTTGCCGAGGATCTGGCACGTGAATTACAGGACGAGAAATACGAGACGTACATCAATTTTGTCGATTACAAGCGAGATGCGGAATTTTATCGCAAAAACGCGCTGTTGTTTATGGAAACGGACGATTTGGATGAGGTTCTCACGCGTATAGATGATTATATCATCCAGGAAAAGTTGAAGCTGTCGCCGTTGTATATTTCTCTTGATGATGAAGAAGCCGTGCTCGATTTTTCGGATATTGAGTCTAAGTATCGCACGGCAGATAATGGAGATGAGACGTATTATACCAATTCCGACCGCACTATTCTGGCATTGGAGGCAATGGCAGCGGGTACGGTGAGTAATATCGGTTTTGCCAAGGATATGCAGCGGGTGATCCAGCAGGCGGTCAAGAAGGTGAATCCGCGCGCCTATCACCCGCAGATGTTGATTGAATACGGAGGACCGTTTAAGAACAAAATTGACGAATACGATACCATTTTAAGCGATGTCCGCTCGACATTGATATTTGGTGTCATGGGTATTGTCGCGCTTTTGACGTTTTATTTCCGCCAGCCATTGGCGGCTTTTTTTGTGGCTATTCCGCTGGCGATGGGCCTGATCTGGGCATTTGCCATTACTTATTGGGTTATTGGCAATTTGAATACCATGACGGCTTTTTTATTTGTGATTTTATTTGGTCTGGGGATCGATTTTGGCATTCACATGTTTGCGCGATATCTCGAAGTTCGCATGGATAATACGAATGTGCAGAAGTCGATAGAGACGATGTTGAGTCAGACTGGACAGGCTATTTTGACGGCGGCGATTACCACATCTATTGCGTTCTTTTCTCTGACGTTGACAGATTTCAGGGGCTTTTCCGAGTTTGGTTTTATTGTGGGCACGGGCATTGTCATGTCGCTGGTCTCTATGACGACTGTATTGCCCGCTGTGTTGGTGCTGGCGGATCAAAGGTTCATGTGGATTCGCATGCGGCACGTGTGGGGACACAATTGGGGCGGCAGCCGGGGGCATTTCCCATATCCGAAGTTGGTGATTGCCGGCGCATTGCTCCTCACGATATATCTGGGCATTCATTTGCGGGATATCGATTTTGAATACGATTTTACCAATTTGCGTTCCAACTTACCCGCATCTGTGAAGGTGAAACAGAAGATGACGACGATTCCGAAATACGGCAGTGAATCGCAGTCTTATGGCATTGTGCTGGCGGATAGCAAAACGGAACTCGATGAGATTGTGGATGCATTGGAAAAGAAGATAGCCGAAGATGATCCAACGCCGACGATTGACAAGGTCAAAACGCTCTGGACAGAGTTGCGCGGTCAGGACGAGAAGTTGGAACTTATTGGAGAAATTCGCGTGCTGGCCGATGGCGAGGGCGCGAAGTTGATCAAGGGCACACAAAAGGCAAAACTCGATTCTCTGCGCGATTTGTTGGATGTCAAAAGGCTTTCTGTTGAGGATTTGCCCGAAAATTTATTGAGAAAATTTGAGACTATTGATGGCAGTCAGGCGTATTTCGCACAAATTTTGCCGAGTGTGCAGTTGCGCGATGGAAAAAATGCCATTGCATTTGCAGAAGATTCACACGAGATTCAGACTGCGTCGGGCAAGGTGTTTTATTCGTCGAGTTCCAATATTATTTTTGCCGATATGTTGCGCCTGATGCTGCGCGATAGTCCGCGTGCGATCTCG
Source organism: Gemmatimonadota bacterium (assembly GCA_009838845.1). Taxonomy (NCBI): domain Bacteria; kingdom Pseudomonadati; phylum Gemmatimonadota; species Gemmatimonadota bacterium. Next base: position 2,658 of record VXRD01000136.1, read on the forward strand.
CTGACGGTGATTGTCGTGTTTCTCATTTTGCTGACTGATTTTCGCAGTTTGCGCTCTGCTTTGCTGGTGATTTTTCCCCTTGCCTGTGGCACTGTGTGGATGTGTGGTTCGCTGTATTTACAGGATTTGAAGCTCAATTTCTACAATATGGTCGCGCTGCCCACTATCATTGGCATGGGGATTGACAATGGCGTGCATCTCTATCACCGATATAGGCAGGAGGGCCCCGGGTCTATGCCGGTGGTGATCAGGAGCACAGGTGGGGCGATGTTCATTTCTATGCTGACGACGATGGTGGGCTTTTTTGGATTGATGATGGCGACGCATCCCGGTCTCAATTCGATTGGGCGTCTGGCGTTGATTGGTTTGTTGACCTGTTTTGTGGCTGCCGTGCTGGTGCTGCCCGCTATTTTGGAAGTGCTCGAAGGGGGGCGCGGCGAGAAAAAGGTAAAGTAAAGAAGTCACTCGAATCGGAATGATCGCTATGGATTTCTATATTGGCCTGGGTGTGAGTATTGTATCTGGACTTTATACGTCTTTGTGGGGGGCGTTCAAGGACTCGCCCTATGAGGATTTTAAGCCCAGAACTTTTCCGCGGAGTATTTATTTTCATGTTGTGATTTTTGCGGTGTTGTATTTTGTCCCGATTTTTAAGGCGAGTTTTTCCGCGTTGGGATGGGTTCAGATTTTTTTTCTGATTATGGGGTTGGAACGGTTTTTGGCCGAGCTTTACAAGGGGTTTTTCCGCACGGAAGATCAGGATAAGTATTTTGTGCCTTCGCGCATTACGTTTTTTGGTCGGTATGTCGCGAGTGATTTGTTGCGTTATGCTGTGGGAACGGTACTGGTGCTGGGCGTTTTTGCCGTGTTGTTGATTCCCGCGCCTGTGACGAGTTTCTGGGTCTTTCTCCTGACTGCTTATGTCACGGGTCTGCTGGTGTCGCTTGGCGGGGCGTATAAAGACGCGCCGTTTGAGGGGTTTAAAATTTTGAAGTTTCAGCGGTCGGGCCTGGTGCTGGCGGTTTGTTCGCCGCTGTTCTATTTTCTCAATGATCCCATGTATCCCATATCGTTGGGATTTCTGGTGTATATGAATGGTGGGTTGGAGCGTTTTGTTGTGGAGTATTACAAGACTTATATTCAGCGCACGATGTCGGGCAAATTTCGCCCCGATTTGCCGCGGATTCAGCGGTGTATTGATTCCAGAGAAAAATTCCACTACGGGGCACTGGTTATTATTGTTGGGTTAATTGTTCTGTATGTGTTTGAGGTTTAATGAATTTTAACGATTACGACGCCGTTATTATCGGTACGGGATTTGGAGGTAGTGCCTGCGCTTATGTGCTGGCTGCGGCGGGTATGAAGGTTTTGCTGTTGGAACGGGGCGATTGGGCAAGGCGCGATGCTGAGGATTGGGATCCCCGTTCTGTGCTGGTTGAGAAACGCTATCAAGGTCCATCGCCGCTTCGCGTCAGGCAATATGAGGACCGCGATTTTTCAGATGTGGTCGAGAATGAGGTGGTTGGTGGGATGTCCGTGTTTTACGGTGGGGCATCGCTGAGGCTGCGCGAAGAAGATCTGGTCGCGTGGCCGATTTTGTATGGGGATCTGGCTCCGCATTACGATTGTGTCGAGCGCTTGTTGGAAGTGCATGGAGAAGTGGGTGTTGATCCGTGCGAACCGCCGCGGACGGGCGACTATTTGTATCCGCCTATTGAACTGTCCCGTCCTGCACAACGCATTTGGGATGCTGGACGCGCGCTGGGGTATCGGCCTTTTCGCATGCCATTGGCGATCAATTTTTCGGATCGAGCGCGAACCGTGTGTATTCGATGTTTGACCTGCGATGGGTTTCCGTGTCAAATTGAGGCTAAAAATGATCTGACGATGACTTTGCTCAAGTTGGCACAAGATGCAGGGGCTGATATTTTGACGGGCGTGCAGGTTGCGCGTGTTATTTGCAAACGGGGGCGCGTGTGCGCTGTGGCGTGTGTGGATCGGCGTACAAAAAAGGCGTTTGAAGTGCCCGCGTCTGTTGCTGTTGTCGCTGCAGGGGCGCTGCAAAGTCCGGCTATCTTGTTGCGGTCAGAGTTGCATTCGCTTCCGCAGGGCGATTTGATTGGGCGTTTTCTGATGCGGCATTGCAATGCTGTTGTGGCAGGGGTGTTTCCGTTTCGCACGAATCCCGAACAGGTGTTTCACAAGCAGGTGTGTTTTTCTGATTTTTACGGGGATTTTCGAGGGCAGGACGGTCGCGCCGTTGGGGTGATTCAGGATATTTACACGCCGTCGCCTATAGCACTGAAGCACCACGCGCCTTTTGGACTTAAAAATCTGACGGCAATAGCTGCTGGCTTTTTGCAGAATCTGTTGTGTGTTGCAGAGGATGAGCCGCAGTTTGAGAATCGCGTTGCGCTGGCAGATGAGAAGGATGTTTATGGAATTAGCCGCGCACAGGTCATACATCAGTACACAGCGCGTGATTGCGACCGCCGCGATTATCTGGTGGAGAAGGCCAGGGGGATTTTGCGTGCGTCAGGCGCGCTTTTTTTTCATACGTATCGCATCGACACTTTTTCCCACGGCGTGGGGTCGGTGCGTATGGGCGATGATGAAGAGACGAGTGTATTGGATGAGAACTGCCAGTTCAGAGGGATTGACAATTTGTTTGTGACGGATGGGAGCGTGTTTCCCACATCTGGCGGCGTCAATCCGAGTTTGACGATTGCGGCAAATGCCCTGCGGGTGGGGAATTATATTGTGGAGGCGTTCAGATGATCTCAAAGTATCGCTTGAGTTCCCAATCCGTTATGGCGCGGCGATATTCCGCAATTTCGTGTTCGCGTGTGATTGCGAAGTGATCCACAAATGCGTCGCCGAGGCAAGCGCGGGTAATTTCGCTATTTTTTAACCGGTCTGTTGCTTCTTCAAGTGATTTTGGCAATGGTGCAAATCGCCCTTCGGGAGCTTCGTAGGCATTGCCGTTGAATGGCTCGTCGGGGTCGAGTTGATGTTCTATGCCGTATAGCCCGGCGGCAAGGCTGGCCGCCATCGAGATATGGGGATTGGCGTCAGCGCCTGCCAGTCGATATTCGGTGCGAGTGGATTCAGGGGATGTACCCGGAATCGCGCGGAGAGATGTGGTTCGATTTTCTATTCCCCAGGAGGTGTTGGTCGGCGCCCAGGCTCCGGGGACTGTCCGCTTGTAGGCGTTTATGGTCGGGCATATCAATGCCATCATTTGGGGCATTGTAGCGATTTGTCCCGCGATATAGTGTTTCATTATTTGAGACATACCCGATGGATCTGATTCATCGGCAAATAGATTTGTGTCTCCCTCTAAATTCCACAAGCTCTGGTGCAGGTGCCCGCTGCAACCGGGGTAGTCTGGACTCCATCTCGCCATAAAGGTTGCGACGAGGCCGTGTCTGGATAGAATTTCTTTTACGCCTGTTTTGAATAGGGCGGCTTTGTCTGCGGCATTGCAGGCCGTGTCGTAACGAATCGCGGTTTCATATACGCCGGGTCCGGTTTCGGTGTGTATCCCTTCCAGTTCAACGCCATACGCTCCCATTCCATCGATTATTGCGTGGACAAATTCTGAAGCCGCAGATGCTCGCAATATACTGTAGCCAAACCAGCCGGGCGAGAGTGGGATCATGTTCTCAAACCCTTTGTCTTCCAGGGATTGGGGTGTTTCTCGGAAGATGAAGTATTCGTATTCTGCGGACATGTATGGCTGGAATCCCATGTCATTCGCTTTGCGTACGATTGTTTGGAGCAGTTGGCGCGGGGAGACCGCAAGTGGCTGATTTTTGTTTTCGTAAAAGTCGAGTAAGAACAACGCGGTATTCTGCTCCCAGGGTATCACGCGATAGGTGCTCAGGTCAATTTTGGCGAGGAGGTCCGGATATCCGGTATGCCAGCCCGTGACGGTGGGGTGTTCGTAGAGTTGATCGATCATATCCCAGCCGAATGTCACATCGCAGAAGCCCAGGCCCTTTTCCATGGCAGAAAAAAATTTGTCGAGCGATATGTATTTGCCGCGCATAACGCCGTCGATGTCGAAGCCAGCGAGTTTAATTTTTTGTATTTTGTCGCTTTCAAGACGCGTTTTGATTTGATCTGTTGTCATAAAGTTTTTTGCCCTATCTACAAAAAATGTCTTTGGTTTTGTGGATGTTGCGAGGCATAATAAGGAGGCTGTGGCTGAAAATCAAGCTGTTCCCATCTGCCAATCCATTTTGAGGAGGTTTTCATGAAGTTCACCAACAGCTTGATTGCCTCGTATGAAAGACATGCGCTGGAGAGGGAGCATAGCTCTACCGATGCGTTTAAGGCGAGAGAGAGAAGTGAGTTTTTGCAGCGCCTGAGAGATGAACAACGATGTTCTATTCTCGAGGTGGGATGTGGTCCCGGTCACGATGCGAAATTTTTTCAGGAGCAAGGGTTCGAGGTTGTTGCGGTTGACAATGTACCTGCGATGGTGAAGCTGACGAGAGAAAAGGGCGTTTCCGCTCGCGTTTTGGATTGCTATAATCTCGGTCAGTTGAGCGAGACTTTTGATGCGGTGTATTCTATGAATTGTCTGCTGCATATTCCGCAGGCAGATATAGATGAGGTTTTCGATTTGATTGCGGCTCGGCTTGTGGAGGACGGGTTGATGTATGTTGGCGTGTGGGGAGGCGATGATTTTGAGGGTATTTTGGAGCGAGATTCTTACGAACCAAAGCGGTTTTTTTCTTTGAGAAGGACAGAGACGCTGCTCAAAGTTCTGCAGAAGTCATTCAGGTTAGAATACTATCGCAGATTGGAACCCCGAGACGGTATTTGTTTTCATTCTGTTATTGCACGTCGCTTTTAAAAAATAATGAAAGGTGAATGATGAGTGATACATCGACAATTCACGATGCATGCAGACGTGGAGATATTGACGCTGTGCGCGAAATGATCGCAGCCGATCCCGCTGTTGTTGACGCGGATGATGAATACGAATGGCGGCCAATTTTTCATGCGGGATTGTGGCGACACGAGGATATTGTGCGGCTGCTTATTGAGGCGGGTGCCGATCTGTCCGCTCATGATGGCTATGTGTTGCACTACGCTGGTGAGGTTCCGAATAATAAAAATATTGTTTCGCTGCTTATTCAATACGGCGCTCTGGATCCCCATGTCCGTCCGGCTGATGATTTGTCGCGGCAGTTCCTGGGGGCCGTCTTTCTCGCGGATATAGCGCGGGTGCAGGCATTGCTCAACAGGCATCCCCATCTGGCGACAGCAGTAGATGGTCGCGGCGATCAGCCTGTTCATCACGCGGCGCGCAATGGCGATACGGAAGTCGTGCGTCTGTTGATCGCGCATGGCGCAGATGTCAATGTCACAAATGATCGCGGACATACGGTGTTGTACTGTGCTGGCGGGCACGGGCATCTCGATACGGTTACTTTGCTTTTGGAAAATGGTGCCGATCCCGATGCCGAGTTTACAGAGGATAATAAGACGTTGATGGAATGGCTTGCACAGTTTCCTGAGGATACGCGCTTCACGCGTATTGCCGAAGTGTTGCGGCAACATGCGGCGGCGTCATAACCCAATGGGAATTTTCAGTAAGGGATTTGCAGTGAGAGCGTATATTATGAAGGGCGCAAATTTGAACATGGGAACACGCGATGTCTGAAGGAATTTCTTTATCCGATCTGTCGCCTTATGCGAGACATCTTGCAACCGAGTCGCTCGAGTGGTCAGAGGGGTTTTGGGATCCCGGTAGCGCGTTGTTGTGGTCTCATCGCCAAGATGATGCGGTGCTGATGGTTCGGAATTCGGTCTGGTTCGCGGTGGGGCTTCTGCTTCGCAATCGAGGTGATGATGTCGAGCGGGCGTGTCGCACGATTGATGCGATTATCGATAATCAGTTCGATGAGCCGGGGACGCCATACCACGGTACTTTTTATCGCTATGTGGGCGAGCCGCATCCCTCAGAGGGTGATGCCGTGATGTGGCGTACCTATGATCCGAACTGGCGGCAGTTTATCGGGCTTGGGTTTGCGACTGTGCTTGAGGAGTATGAGGATCGGTTGCCCCGGCGATTGATTGATCGCATGATCCGGTCTTTGGAGATGGCTGTTGTGGGCGAGCCACCGGATCGCTGTCCGCCGACGTATTCGAATATCGCTTTGATGAAGGCTGCGATGTGCGTGTGGGTTGGGAAGCGGATCGGTAACGATGAGATGGTTTTATACGGCGAGGAGTTTGGGGGTGAGGTCTATCGCCTGTTCGCGCAGAATAATGCTTTTGCGGAGTACAATTCACCGACGTACTACGGTGTGAATCTCTACGCGCTCGGTTTCTGGCGACGCTATCTGGAGAATAGCGCGCTCCACGAATTGGGTGCGTATATGGAGGCAGAACTCTGGCGGGATATTGCGCGCTATTATCACGCGGGATTGGGCAATCTCTGCGGGCCTTTTTCGCGTAGCTATGGGATGGATATGAAGCATTATACCGCGCTTACGAGTTTGCATATCTGGCTCGCGTTTGGCCGTGAGGTGACGCCGTTTCCGGGTGGAGAGGAGATTAACGTCGAGTTCAATTATGGACCTTGTTTTGCGATTCTGGGAGTTGATGCGCCGTCAGAGATCGCTGCCGCTTTCTCGGTATTTGAGGGTCCGCGAGGTATCGAGAAGCGGATTACTATGGAGCGCGTTGCAACCGCGTGGCTGGATGAGCATTACATGATCGGCGCAGAGGATTCGGGTGGCTATTCTGGCCGCAATTTCCAATATCATCCGGCGACGATCCACTGGCGCATGTCAGATGGCGAAACCGGTTGGCTCGCGTTGCGACATATTGGACAGATTGCGGCGAAGGCGGAGGCGGGTCGTCTGTCGATTGAGGCTGAGATTAGAGGTGAGCAGCAGACAGAGGCCGGACATCCGCGGGAGTTTGTGTTTGAGATTTTTTCGCCCAATGTGGCTGTGTTCGAAGGGGATGTGTGGCGTCTGGATGGTCTCGATATTGGGATTGAGACAGATATCGCACAGCGAGCCGTTGAGATTACAGGTACTACGGCGATCGTCACATTTACCGCTGCACCCGATCAGTCGCGTGTTAAATTTGATCTTTCGATTGCGTGATATGCGTATCATCGCAATCATTCGTTGAATATCTGCCATGACTCGGGTAATGGATTTAACACAACCTTATAGGGAGGGGATTTATGAGTTTGGAAGTTTTAATGGTCATCGGCTTTTTGCTCGGTGCGTATTCTATTGTCGGCAACGACGCAATTCAGACGCTGGGGACATTTCTCAGCTCCAACTCTCACCGTCCCTGGTGGGTGCTGTGGCTCTTTGGCGGCGGCATTCTGACTGTGGTCCTCGTGTATGGGTGGGTGGTCTATGATGGCGATGTCTCGTATGGGAGGCTTACGGCGATTACAGTGCCAGACCATTTTAACTGGGTTTACTGTATCCCGCCTTTTGTACTGCTTTTGCTGACCCGCGGAGGTATTCCGGTTAGTACTACTTTCCTGACGCTGACTGTGTTTGCACCAAAGGCATTGCCGAGCATGCTGATCAAGTCGTTGGCTGGATATGCGACGGCATTCGTGGCCGCTATCTTTATTTACAGGCTGGTTACGCGGGGGTTAGAGTCCCGTTTCAGGCAAACGGAGGGACCGAAAAGTCCCTGGTGGGTGGTGGCTCAGTGGTGCTCAACCGGTTTTCTCTGGAGCCAGTGGCTGATTCAGGATCTGGCCAATATCTATGTTTTCCTGCCGCGCGACCCGGTTACTCGTATCCCAGACATACCCGTGGAATGGTTCATTGTATCCATTGTCGCCATGCTGGCTATGCAAGCCGTTATCTTTTATACGCATGGCGGTGCGATCCAGAAGGTGGTGTTGACGAAGACGAATACTACTGATATCCGTTCGGCGACGTTTGTAGATTTGATTTACGGCATTGTGCTGTTCCTGTTTAAGGAAGTTAGCAAGCTCCCGATGAGTACGACCTGGGTTTTCGTTGGTCTGCTGGCAGGACGCGAGATCGCCGTTGCAGGGAACGAGAAGCACCGTAGCCGCCGGGAGGTGTCGCGTCTGGTGCTTTCCGATTTCGCAAAGATCACTTTCGGTCTGATCGTTAGTGTTGCTATCGCTTATCTATTGCCCGTGTTGTTATAGGAGGATTGTGTCATGTCTGATTTGTTGATTTTGACGCCAGAGCAGAAGCGTGCTTTTGACGAGGATGGCTTTCTCTTTTTGGAGGGTTTTTACGATTCCCGAGAAATGAAGGAGATGCGCGGCCGTTTCCACGATCTGGTCGTCCGCACAGAAGGTCGTCCCCAAAATATGCGCTACAGTTTTATGGAGGTGCCCGAGGGGTATCAGCCCGATCCTTTTAATCCGGAGAATGTGGTGGGTATGATGGATCAGACGCTGGCTGATGACTACTGGTTCGATCAGTTCACCGAGCCGCGCATTGTTTCGGTTATGGTTGATCTTTTGGGGCCTGATCTCGATTTTCACAATGGGAAGATCCGCAATAAACCACCCGGTTTTTTCTGCGCGCAGAGCTGGCATCAGGATTGGCCGTACGAGCGGCATACGATTCCGGATCTGGCCGCGGCAATCACGTATCTCGATCCCACTGATTTTGAGGCCGGGGCCACTGAGGTGGTGCCTGGTTCTCACCGTGAGGGCGAGTTTCCCACGTACAGAGGTCACTCGATTGCAGATGATTTGATTGCTCCCGAACGTCCAGTTGTTCTGAGCGCGCAACCCGGCGATGTGGCGATTATTCACGTGCTGGTCGTACACAGAGCTGGGCATAACTATACCCAGCGGGGCCGCCACGCCATTATTAACGAATACAAAAGTGCCGCGGCTATAGATCAGTGGAATAACCGTTGCGCTTTTGCCGGTTTGCCCCTGGCGCGTAAACGCCGCTTGATCATGCCGCGCGTACACGCCGGGTGAGTGAAGGAATTTACGAGAAGGGGGTTGCGATGCGATACGATTTGCTCATCAAGGGCGGGACGCTGGTCGATCCGGCGGAAAGCCTCAGTGCCGTGCGGGATGTGGCGTTCGCAGGGGGACTGGTTGCTGCTGTTGGGGAAGATCTGGATACGGGCGATGCCCGCGAGGTGATTGATGCTGCGGGTTGTGTGGTGACGCCGGGGTTGATCGATATTCACGTCCATGTATTTGCAGGTGTCAGCCATTACGGTATTGAACCCGATCCTACATGTCTTGCGCGAGGCGCGACGACTGTGGTCGATGCGGGGTCTGCTGGTGCAGATATTTTTCCGGGGTTCCGGAAGTACGTGATCGATGTGAGCGAGACGCGGATTCTGGCGCAGATGAATATCTCGTCGCAGGGTATGCTGACTGCCGAGATTGGCGAGTTCGAGATTCCCGAATACGCGGATGTGGATAAGGCATGCCGCATGATTGAACAGCACCGCGATATTGTTCTCGGGGTGAAGGTTCGGCTGACGCGGAATAGTATTGTCAGCGAGCGGTCCGGGATGCTGCCTTTGCACAGAGCGAGAGAGGCGGCAGATGCGGCTGGATTGCCCATTATGGTGCATCCGCAGGATGCGTGGTGCGATTCGATTGACGATATTTTGGGTGTGATGAAGGGCGGAGATATTTTAACGCATTGTTTTCACGACTTTCCGTGCGGAATTCTCGATGGCGAAGGTCGCATCCGCGATTCGGTTCTGGATGCGGTTGAGCGGGGCGTTGTGTTCGATGTGGGACACGGGGCGGGGTCTTTTTCCTGGGGGATTGTCGAGGCGGCGATGTCACAGGATGTTCTGCCGACTACGATTTCATCGGATCTGCATATTTACAATGTAGATGGTCCTGTTTACGATCTTGCATCTGTGGTGACAAAGTTTTTGCACCTGGGGCTGTCGATGGATGAGGCGATCTCGCGCGTGACGTCTGTGCCTGCTGAGGTTATTGGGATGAAAGGTGAGGTGGGGACGCTGGCGAAAGGAGCGTTTGGGGATGCTGTGGTGTTTGAGTTGCGAGAAGGGGCGTTTCGGCTTGAGGATTCGCGCGGAGAAGTTCGGATGGGTCGGCAGAATCTGGTGCCGGTTGCGGTTGTCAAGGGCGGTCGCGTTTATACGTCGCGTGGGAGATAGATATGTCGTCGCCAATTAAACCCGAGCATACGTACGATTTGATCGAAGTATCGGCAGTGGAGATCGCGGCAGATGGGTCAGCTGTGGTTTTCGTGCGGCAGGAGATCAACAAGGAGACGATGAAGCGGGAGTCGCAGATCGCGATGCTGTCGCTTGTGGGGGGAGATGCTGTCGATGTGACGCAGGAGCCAGGGGACAGTGCGCCCAGACTTTCGGCTGATGGGAAGTCTCTGGCTTTTTTGCGTTCGGGAGAGGACGATAAAAAGCAGGTCTGGGTGATGCCAGTCGATGGTGGAGATGCGAGGGAGGTGACGACGCTTCCCGATGGCGTGAAGGATATGGCGTGGTCGCCTGATGGTTCGGAGTTTGTCGTTGTGTCTCGCGTGGATCCAGATCGCGAGGTAGAAGACGAGGAGAAGGTGCCGAGGACGCAAGTCGCCCGTCGCGTGCGGTATCGCGATGACGAGGGTGGTTGGCGAGGCGATGCATTTTCGCAGTTGTTTCTGGTGGATGCTGTAACGGGCGAGGCGACGCAGATTACAGATGGGGAAGGCGACCACGGGGTGCCGGCGTGGTCGCCCGATGGGAGTCGTATTGCTTTTGTGACGGATTGCGTTGAGGAGCGCGATTTTGTGCGGGGTTCAGAGGTCCATGTGATGGATAAGGCGGGCGATAGGTCGCGGTGCTGGTCGCAGGGGTTGAGCCGCGCAGAGTCCGTGGCGTGGTCGCCGGATGGGAAGCGGCTGGTGGTTGCGGGTTCTCACGACGCGGATGTGTGGGATTCAAGGCAGTCGTGGTTGTTTGTGCTCGAGGAAGACGAATCGCCGGTGTATTTAGAGGGTGATGTTTATACGGTTGTGCAACCTCTTGCACCGCGGTGCTGGACGCCGAAGGGCGAGATTTTGTTTATCGGTGACAGGGCGGGTGAGTCGTTTTTGTGTCGGGTGAATCCCGATGCTCCTTCTTTGCAGACCGAGGTTGTGGATGGGGGCAGTCGGGTTTGTACGGGTTTGTCGGTTGACCGCACGGGTGCGCGGGTGGCTATGGTGATGACTTCGCCTGTGTGTCCGTGCGATGTGGTGGTGATGGATGTGGGGGCGAAACGACAACGCGCGGTGACGGCTGTGAATGCCGGGTTTTTAGAGGCTCATCCCAGTGCGCGCGTGGAGAAGTTGGTGTTCGAGCGGGGGGGCGAAACGATTCAGGCTCGGGTGTTGTTTCCCCAGGATTTCGACGAGGCGAGGTCATATCCGCTGGTGCTGGATATTCACGGGGGACCAAATGGCCGGTTTTCGGATTCGTACGATGTCACGCATCAGATTCTGGCGGGTGCGGGCTATATTGTGCTGGCGGTGAATCCGAGGGGGTCGTCGTCTTATGGTCCAGATTTTCTGAAGGCGGTGCTGGGGGATTGGGGAGGAGAAGATTTTTTGGATCTGATGGCAGGGGTTGACCTGCTGTGCGAGCGATCCTATGTGGATGCAGATCGGTTGGGGGTTCACGGCTATAGTTATGGCGGTTTTATGAGTAGCTGGATTGTCGGTCACGACCATCGGTTCAAGGCGGCGGTGATCGGTGCTCCGTGTATCAATTTGCACAGTATGTACGGTACGTCAGATATTGGGGTGTCGTTTGGAGAGAATCAGTGGCAGGGTTCGGTTCTGGAGAATGTGGAGGCTCTTGTGGAGCGGTCGCCGTTGACGTATGTATCTGAGGTGCAGACGCCGGTGTTGCTGATGCACGGGGAGGAGGACTATCGCTGTCCAATCGAGCAGGCCGAGCAGTTTTTTGTCGCGCTGAAGCGACAGGGCAAGACGGTGGAGTTTGTGCGCTTTCCTAAATCGTCCCACGGGTTCAGGAGGAGCGGGCATCCCGCGCTGCACGTGGAATATCTCGATAGGATGTTGTCGTGGTTGGAGAGGTATTGTAGCTAAATGGGAAGTCCAATGTCATAGAAGAACTGATGTATCGCGTGACGCAGGCTAACTCTTAAACGGAGAATGAATCAGATGAATCATGCGAAGTTTAAAATGATGAGTTTCCTGTTCGGAATTTCGCTTTTGCTATCTGGCTGTATTGTTCAGTCTCTGCACCCATTATATACCGATGAGAATGTGATTTTTGATACGCGCCTTATCGCCCAGTGGTCGGAAGAAGGCTCAAAAGAGATATGGGAATTTTCGAAAATGGATAAACAGCGGTATAGGTGTGCCGTTTATGTCGATGAAGATGAAAAGGGCCTGCTTGAGGCCCGCCTTTTAACTATCAAGGGAAAGATGTTTTTGGATTTTTTTCCTACAGAGCCTGATGATTGGCCGAGTGGCATTTTTTATAAACTTCATCTCTTGCCCGTCCATACCTTTGCATTTGTCGAGCAAATTGAGCCGACATTACAGATAAGCTTTCCGAATATGGACTGGTTACAAGAACTGCTTGAGAAGAATCCTGATGCAATTCGACATGAAAAGCGTGGCAAGCATGATATTATCCTCAGCGCCTCGACAGAAGTATTGCAAACTTTCTGGCTCGCGCACATAGATACAGAAGGAGCTTTTGATAAACCGATTGATTTGCAACGCAAACAGGTAGCTGGTCAATGAAACACGACAAGCAGAATATGGAGGGTTGAATCATGTGGAAAGATCCGATTGTGGAAGAAACGCGAAAGCTTCGTAAGGAATACGCCGCTGAGTTCAATCACGATATTGATGCTATTTATGAAGATATGCAGAAGCGACAAGCTCGATTATCCCAGAAGCCAGTATCATTCCCACCTCGTAAACCAATCCAAACGCCTTCTGCTGTCTAAATGGCACGGCTATTACCCTCAGAAAGAATTGGAGACATTGAGTATGGGAAGATTTAAGATCTTCGTTGTATGTCTGTTTATTTTTGGACCAGTATCTGTTTGGTCTCATACTGGAGATGTTTATTTTGCCAGAGAGACCCGGACAATTGAGGTGGACGGCAATCTGGACGAGTGGCCCGCAGATGTATGGCGTGAGGCGACGCACTATCAGGAGATTCTCGGAAAACCGGGCGGTAAAGACGATTTTCAGGCCTGGTTCGCAGTGATGTGGAATCAGGATCGGATTTTTCTCGCGGCCAGGGTAAAAGATGATATTCACGAATGCCGATGGTTCGGAACGTATATTGGTGATGAAGACCATGTGAGATTTTCGTTTATACCCGAACACGCACCTGATCTGTGGCAGAGGACTTTGAGTTGGCAGTATGCACTTTCATCGACTGGGGATAGCGTAATGGTCGGGCCATCGGGCCGATTTGCCCAACCACCGAGGGGTGTAACATTTGTCGCACATAAAGTGGTTAGAGATGCACAAAAGCGTGAGACATATTACGAAGCCGCCGTGGAAGTGCCGTTTGTGGTGGAGGGGGGACTGGCCTATGGATTCGGGTTTTCAGCTAAGGATGACGATGGGTTTCCCGAAGGAACTTACGCCTTTGCACCCGGTTCCCTAACTCTGCCTGGCATTGGAGGTGGCGATCTCGTGTTCGTCAGTGATACGGTTGATCCCGTCCAAATTTTGGGACAGGTGAGTGGACGCACCCAGTCACCTGTCTATGTGCATGCATTTCAAGAGGAGAAATTGAAGGGATCTGCTCTGTGTGATGCAGAGGGACGGTTCGATCTATTGGTCTTGCCGGGTGACTATACACTTGAGGCATGGAGCGGAGATTGGAGGTCTGTACCTCGATATGTGAAGATTGGGGAAAGGGCCATTCAGGATTTTCAACTCGAGCTAAGTGAGCAAGGAGGCACTATAGCGGGACGGGTGATATTGCAAAATGCGACTACACCTGTACCCCTGGCTGGCGTTCTTGCACTTCAGGGAAGAGAGGTTCGAGCGCGGACATACACAGACTATCAGGGACGATATGAGATCACTGGTCTGAATCCAGGCGTGTACGATCTGGTCAGTCCGGTGGCGATGGGAGATACAATTGAGAGCGTGCGTGTGAAAATGAGTGCGGTAACGGAGGCTCCGAGAAATTTACGTGCTACAGAGACATTTTCCCGACTGCCCGCAGAAGACGATGTGTTTGAGGTGATGAAGCAGGTCTTCGAATATGACAAGGAGATCCCTTTTGATGCGGAGATTACAGGGCGACGTCAGATCGCGGGATATGTACGCGAAAAGATTGTGTTTACCAGTACGCATGATGAGCGCGTACCCGGCTATCTGGCCTTACCTGGGAACAACAATGGCCCTTATCCGTGTGTGGTGACGCTTCATGCAGGGTCGTACACGGGCAAAGATCGGGCTGATTTTGAACTCTTGCGACGACGGCTGACGGATATTGGATACGCAGTTTTGGCACTTGATGCCAAATATTACAACGAACGTCAGGTGAACGGAAAATTCGGTGCCGACTTTCCCGGTCAGATCTATCGACGACGAGACGCAACCATTCAAACAGTGGTCGATTACAGGCGGGCTTTGGACTATCTGGCTACTCGATCTGAAATTGATACGACCCGGATTGGGATATACGGTGGCAGCATGGGGACATTCCATGGGTCCCACCTTGCGGCTCTTGAGCCGCGGATTAAGGCGTTTGTGATGCGGGGACCCGGATTGGGGCACGACAGATGGAATACCACGGTTCGGATTAATGATACCCTCCACTATGTGGCGCGAATCGGTAAAATCCCGGTCATTTTATTCAGTGGATACTATGATAACCCTTGGGCGGTGCAGGGCACGTTGAGGTTGTTGGATTTACTAAAGGGTCCTACAAAGGTCATCTGGTATAACACGACGCATACGGTACCTCCAGCACTTTATGTCGATGAGATGCTTGCGTGGTTAAAGGAGCATCTATAGACCGTGTTTATAGATCGCATATCCTCCGTATCTGAAAAATACCCATCGAAGTTTTAAAAATTAAGAGGTTGCAGGTGACTCATAGAGAACAAAAAAGAGATATTCCGATTGTGGAAGATGTGGATGTGGTCGTTTGTGGTGGGGGTCCGGCTGGTATTGCTGCCGCGATTGCGTGTGCGCGACAGGGTGCCAGGACGCGGTTGATCGAGTTGCACGGTAGCCTGGGGGGTGTGTGGACGACAGGTGCGTTGAGTTGGATTATCGATTCGGCGGATAAGCCCGGCATTATGGCGGAGATTACATCTCGGCTCGACGCGCGGGATGCGCGCAGGCTTCGCGCCCAAGGTGGAAAGAATTACGCGTATGATGTCGAAGAGATGAAGTTGCTTCTCGACGAGATGTGTGTCGAGGCAGGTGTTGAGATTCGGCTGTTGACGCGCGTGGTTGGTGCAGCACGGGATAGCGAGAACAGGCTTTCGGTCGTGATTACGGAGTCCAAAAGTGGACGAGAAGCATGGCATGCGAAGGCTTTTGTCGATGCGACTGGCGACGGTGATCTGGGGGCGCTTTGCGGATGCGGGTTCGATGTCGGTCATCCGGAGACCGGGGATGTTCAGCCGATGAGCCTGATGGCGTTGATTACGGGGTTGCAGTTCGATCAGATCGAACCCTATGTGGGCGGGTCTATGGTAGAGCCAAAGCAGAGGTTGAGCGCGCTGATGGAGGAGATCGGTGTTTCGCCTTCGTATGGTCATCCGACGTTGTTTCGGATCAGGGACAATTTGTTCGCGTTGATGGCGAATCATCAGTACGGCGTGCAATGCGATGATGCCAATGCGATTACAGAGGCGATGATTCGCGCGCGTCGAGAGATTCATACACAGGTGGCTGCTTTGCGGGCGCACGGCGGTGTCTGGTCGGATATGCGCGTGGTGGCAACGGGCGCGCAGATTGGTGTTCGGGAGGGACGGCGGATTCACGGACGGTACGAGGTGACCGGAGAGGACCTTCTGCGGGGTGCGCGGTTTGAGGATGCGGTCTGTCGGGTTACGATGGGGATTGACGTGCATTCGACTGATCCGAAAAAAACAAAGATTGTGGAGGCGAAGCCGCATCGGTCACAGCCCTATGATATCCCTCTCAGGGCGCTGATTGCACGGGATGTCGATGGCTTGCTGATGGCAGGGCGTTGCATCAGTGGTGATTTTATAGCGCATTCGAGCTATCGGGTGACTGGAAATGCCGTGGCAATGGGACAAGCTGCTGGTGTTTGTGCGGCCAGAGCCACTCTGTCGGATACGTTGCCCCATGAGGTTCCGTGGTGTGAGGTGAAAGCGGCTCTTGATACTATCAATGGTGCTGTTTGTAGTCGTTGATTTGAAGAGAAAGATATGGACGCGAATTATCAACCACTTGCTGACGTGCGAAAAGATCTTCGGGTCGAGTGGTATAGATGTCCTATTGACCACGCCAAACTTCGCGCGCTTTCAAAACGGAGCGATTTGCAGGGATGGTTTCAGGCTGGGGGGCACTTCGCATTATTTTTGGGTACGGGTGCTTTGACCTATTTCTTCTGGTCGCAACAGAACTGGATCGGATTTGCAGTGGCGCTTTTCGCCCACGGGACAGTCGGGAGTTTTTTTTCGGGCGTAGCTCCGCATGAGCTTGGTCACGGTACTGTGTTTCGCACAAAGTGGCTAAATAAGGTTTTCAAGTATTTGTTTAGTCTTTTGAGCTGGTGGGACCCGTTCGACTATGCCACCAGCCATACCTATCACCACCGCTATACGCTGCATCCGGAGGGGGACCGAGAGGTATTGCTGCCGCTCAAGCCGTCGGTTGATCCGACTTTTTTGTTGCAGATGTTTACGATGAATATTTTTACGCAACCGGGACGCACCTTTGGCAAGGGTGGGGTGATTTCGACGATTTTTGTGACGATTAAGTCGGCGCTTGGTATCATCGGTTCCACGGAGAGTCCAAGTCGCGAATGGTTGCAGGCTTTGCACGCGGACCAGCCGGATGAGAAACGCAAGTCGGTGTGGTGGTCGCGTCTGCTGCTTCTCTTTCACGGATCGGTGGTGGCTGTTTCTATTGCTACGGGTTTATGGGTGCTGCCGCTTCTCGTCACCTTTTTTCCGTTTATTGGGAATTGGGGGGTCTATTTCGTCGGTTTGCCACAGCACTGCGGTCTGCGCGACAATGACCCCGATTTTCGCAAATGCGTGCGTTCGATGACGCTCAATCCACTCGCAGAGTTTCTCTATTGGCGGATGAACTGGCATCTGGAGCATCACATGTATGCCGGTGTCCCGTGCTATAACCTCAAGAAGTTATACCGGGAGGTCGCCGATGATATGCCAGAGCCGCGCACGCTTTTGGGCGCGTGGCGAGAGATGTATGAGACCTGGCAGAAGCAGGAGATTGATCCGGGCTACCAATTCGACACACCGCTGCCAGAGTCTGTGAAACGGGTTCAGGAGGATACGGAGGATGGGTTGGAGAGTTCTATCGGGGAGTTGGCTCCCAGGGGGTTGAGATAAAAATGGTTCGAGTATAGGAGAACTATGTCGTCACTCTGGCCCATATATTACAGGATATATGAAAAATTCATCCGTAATGATGCGATTTTCTATCAGATATTCAAAGACCACGGATTATTGGGAGGCGTGTCTTCACTGCTCTCAATAGGAAGTGGCGAAGGAAAATTGGAGATCCAATTAGCCAAAGAATTAGGAATCAAGTTGGGCTATATAGATTTATCCGAATTCGCGAGCCGGATCTTTAACGCCCAGGCTGAAGCGAATGATGTCGAACACCTTATCATAGAACGGCATTATGATACTCTCCAAACATTTGAATCTCAATATCAGTATGATCTTGTTATCTCTATTCATTCCTGGTATCGGATAGGAAATGATCGCATCATGCTTCAGAAGGCGTTAGACCTGGTGAGACCTGGTGGGAAGTTATTTATATCCGTCTCATCCAGGGATGATGAGCTACGGAAAGAACTGAGTCAATATACCCAAGATCTGATTGCGGGAGAGAATTTCTCAGAGTGGGCCTCCTCAGAGGGATTTGAGCATGAGTGCTTTACACACACTCTACCAATACCAATCAAGGATTTCTTTTGTGAGGGGAGTCTCACTGGAGAAGCTAAAGATCTAATAGGTTTTCTCAATAAGAAAAGTTGGGATGAACTCCCGGATGAATTTAAGATGAAAGCACAGCAAATTTTGTGTAGTCGTCAGCCGCAAGGTTTCGTAAGCAGAGTGGATGCCTGTCTGCTGTTTTCAAAGTAACTTTGGGTGATTACGTCAGTCAGATTCATACTAAATTTTGCTTGCATTGAGAAGAAATGTCCCAAGTGTCAACAAATTCCAAAAGAGATGATCTTCATCATGCTATTATCGATCGAGTATCAGAAGAAACTGTTTCAAAGCTACACGATAGAGGATTGCTTGCCCTTTATCTCGGGGGCACTTTTTTGACTTCTGACCGACTATCTTCCAGCGATATAGATCTGCTTGGAATAGTAGCGAAGACGTTTGATTTTTGTGAAGAAGACCATCTCAATAGCTATTTCGATGAGTCTGTTGAACCTGAAGTTGGTATCAAATCTTGCTTTAGAGGGATCACCATTTCCGAACTCAAAGGAGGCATTCAAAAGGGCAATGCAACATCTTGGATTCCAATCCGCATAATGATAAAACGATTACCATTCTATATGCATTTATGGGGCATAAAATTCAATTTTACTACTTTTCCCATCAAGCCCTATCCTCCAAAAGAGGAAGCAGGCATCCATTTCATTGGCATTAAGCGCAGTATTAAAAGCATCCGTCGCAAGAATGGAAAGCTCAGGCTCTCCCCACAAGCGTTTGCCAAACAGGTGCTGCATCTGGCATTCGTAGAGGCAGAAGTAGCGTATGGATTTAAATTCACTCCATCATACGAAGGGCTTATTGATCATCTAAAAGATCGAAAAGATCATTTTGCTCATAGAGCGTTAGAGATCCGCAAATCCGAAGCAATTTCAACTGAAGAGTATCTCGCGTTTTGTGATCAAGCAGAAGGGTACATATCAAATTTAAAAAAATTAAAAATAAGGAAGTATGATGGCCGAAATGATGAATAATCAAAAGAACCAAAAATCTCAAAGTGTTCAATTCTCAACCCGTGCTGAGGCTTATGA